>CAKRVQ010000036.1 GCA_934408795.1 uncultured Eubacteriales bacterium | reverse complement strand
GCTCATTACCGTCAGATAATGAGCTCCCGCCTCACTTTGTCCCGAAAAACTCATCGCATCGCTTTTTCTCAGCCTTATAACCGATTAAATATAAAACAGTCGGCGGACCCGAATCCGGCTCTCGGCTGATTCACTGCGCCCGAGCCGCCCGGCCTCGGGTTATTCGGATTGAGGCAATGCCGCCCGAAAGGTTTCCACCCGCGCAGATGCGTCATTTGCTCTGTCGGTGCCGTATCAGATCTTTTTGAATATGTATATCCGATTCTGATAATCTGCTGTCGGAAGATAACTGAGCCCCGCCTGCATCAGCATATCGCCGTGATAAACGGTGTCACTGCCATCAAGGCGGTAATCTGCATCACCGTCAAGACCGCGGAGAAGTATTTTTTCCACCGGCGCATTCGGACTTGCTTTAAGGGTCATCACGGTCACTATAACGGTGCCGCCGTCCTCGGAAACAAATTCATTGGACGCGAGAACGCCCAGGTTGGGATCGTAAAGTCGGTAAAGATCACCCTTGTGGAATACTTCTGCGTATTCCTTATAAAACGCGATCTGCTTCTTGACCTCGGCAAAGTCATCATCACTCAGCTTGCCGAGGTCAAGCTCGTATCCGAGCTGACCCTGCATAGCCGTGATTCCTCTTGCGGTTATCGGTGTCGTCCTGCCGACCTGATGGTTCGGAACTGCGGAAACATGTGCTCCCATAGTGATGTAGGGATAGCACATACTCGTTCCGTGCTGGATCACCGAACGCTCGACCGCGTCCGTGTCGTCACTGCACCAAATCTGCGGCATATAGTAGAGAATGCCGCCGTCGTATCGGTTTCCTCCGGCACTGCAGCCTTCAAATAAAACATCGGGGAATTCGCTCGTCACGGTGTCAAGAATACGGTAAAGGCCGAGAATGTATCTGTGACAAAGCTCTCCCTGACTTTCCGCCGATAGCGCCGCAGAACCGAAATTCGTCATATTCCGGTTGCAGTCCCACTTGACATAGCTGATGTCGGTCGACTTCAGCACGGTCCTCAGCGAATTTATAACATAGTCGCATACCTCTTCCCTTGAAAGGTCAAGAACAAGCTGGCTGCGCCACAGAGTCCGCTCACGTCCTTCGGCATGAATGCACCAGTCGGGATGAGCACGGTAAAGGTCACTGTCGGGCGAAACCATCTCGGGCTCAAACCACAGACCGAACTTCATTCCGAGCCCGCGGATGCGGTTGACGAGATGATCAAGTCCGAGGGGAAGCTTATCCTTGTTGACATACCAATCGCCGAGAGAACTCCTGTCGTCGTTCCGATGACCGAACCAGCCGTCATCAAGCACGACCAGCTCAACACCCGCATCCTTTGCTTTCTCTGCAATGGAGACGATCTTTTCCTCATCAAAATCCATATAAGTTGCTTCCCAGTTGTTTATCAACACCGGGCGCACGGCGTCGCGGAATCTGCCGCGGCAAAGTCTTGTGCGGTAAAGCTTGTGATATATGCGCGACATTCCGCCTATTCCGCAGTCGGAGAAAACAAGCACTGCTTCGGGAGACTGGAAACGGTCGCCCTTTTTTAGCCTGAAAGAGAAGTTAAAGGGATTGATACCTATAAATGCGCGGGAGACCTTGTATACATCCGTTTCAACACCGGCAGTGAAGTTGCCGCTGTATATAAGGTTGAATCCGTAAACATCGCCGACGGCTTCATCGGCGCCTTTGCGGGCAAGTGCAAAAAACGGATTGTGCTGAGATGAGCTCATCCCGCGGAGACTGCCTATCTGCTGCATTCCTGTTATGAGAGGGGAGCGTTCAACGACCCTTTCTTTGGCCCACGCACCCTCAAGATGTATAAAATCAAGGTCGGCGGTGTCAAAATCGACCGTAGCCGAAAGCAGTCCCGTAAGGTCGAAGGCATCGTCACCGCGATTGACGACAAGTACGCTTCTCGTTATTGCGTTGAGCTCCTCAAATACCGTGTATCTTAAAGTCACTTCAACACCTGTGAGATCGTCGCGAAGCAGAATGTCAAGACTTGTCGCCTCACTGTCATCTTCAACATATGTTGCAGGCAGCTCGTCAAGAGGGCGCTTACCCTGATATATCTCGTGAGAGACATACCGAAGATCCGAGATCACGGTACCGTTCTTATACTTTGCGTGAAAGCAGGGAATGCGCAGGTCGGGATTGCCGAAGGTCGAAAACTCCATCGGCGCAGAGTCGGAAGAAAATGAGTTTTCCAAATCGTTTAGTGCCGACATAGTGCGGACAGTCGCTGCGACGGAAGGAAAGCACTTGATGTCTGCAACGGGTCCGCGCAGCTTTTTTCCCCAATAGAGATGTACGGGATATTTACCTGCGTAAAATGCAAATATATAGCTCGTCTTTTCGGTCGTCAGGTGAAAGAGCATTTTTTCTTTTTCAAAGTAGATCATAAATCTGCCTGCCTTTTTGCAAAATCACCCGCAAACGCATTTTGAGCTTGCGGGCGATGTTTATAGTGTTTAACTTTAATTGTAAGCGCCCCGTGATCAGATGGGCTGGGCGTAGAACTCCTCGGTCGGGTATCCGATGAGCTTTTCTTCGGGTACGCCGCACTCAAGACCGTTGAATGCGATCTTGCCTTCGCCGGGCTTGCTCCAGATGAGGATAAGATTCTCGGCGGTGCAGTTTTCGATTTTTACATTTTCAAGAGATATTTCATTAAAGTTTGCCGCCTTGATAAAAGCGGTATCCTCAAAACCTTCTCTGAAACGGAAATCAATGTTCTCAAGCTTCACCGTTACGGGAGAATTCTTGTCGCCGTAGGCGCAAAGGGGCATTTTGATGTTCTTTGCGTTGATGTTCATAAACTTTATATCAAGCATCGGTTTGTTGTTCTGCCAGGTCTCGTTGCCCGAGTAGTTGAAGTGCAGGAATCTGTCGGCACCGTCGATCTCGCAATCCCTGATGATGATATTCGTACCGAGGTTCACTATGTCAACCGAATAATCGGCATAGTATGTAAACACGCTGAGCATATTGTCTCTCTTGTACTTTTCCATCGAGGGAGCATCGTTCGCAAGTATTCCATCAGCCTTTTCCTCGGCGGTGAGTGCTCCCCTGAAGAAATACTTCGCGGGTGCGAAGATGTGACAGTCGGTCACAAGAACATTGGTGCCGCCGAATCTGAAAGCGGAACAGGCGGTGTTTATTTCGCAATCGGTAACGAGAACATTTTTATTGTTGAATCCCGCAATACAGTCGTCTCCGGTGTAAAACTCACTGCGCCTTACGATTATATCCTCACACGAGGTGGTATGAATTCCGTCGTGACCGGCAAGACAGACGACGCCGTCCATGCGGATGTCATACGATCCCGTAATACAATGAGCCCAGTTGCCGGTGTTTCTGATAGTGTAGCCGGAAAATGTAATATGACGGCTGTTCATTACCGAAATCCCGTGGACCCCTCTGTAGTGCTCTTCCCCCAAAGGATCATAACTGTTTTTGCCGTCTATGACAGAACCCTCTTCGCCGATGATCGCAACGTTGTGAGCATCGTATATGCGGATTATCGCATTGTTCCAGCGACTCCCCTTTGTTCTGAAAAAAGGAAGATTCGGGTCTTCCGAAACACTGTGCCACTCGGCGTGGTCTATCTCCGAAGGATCCACCGGCTCAACCGTGTCGTTGTCCAGAATAAAGTAGTCCTCGGGGTCTCTGCTCGCCTCAAGAACACAGTCTTTAAGAAGATGAAGGGTCGTGTTCGAACGAAGACGAAGTCCCCTGATAGGATAGGTACCCGAGGGGATCACCACTTCGCCGCCGCCCGCAAGAAAACACGCATCGATCGCTTTTTGAATGTATTCGTCCTGATAGTCCGCCTTGTTCGGCATCGCGCCGAAGTCTGCCGCCGAAAACAACTGCTTGCCCATAGATAGTTCTCCTCTGTTGTATTTGTCACCAATGTGATTGTTGAAGTGCTTTTTCCTTCCCGTGTGCGGACATCAAGCCCGCCTGCCGCTGCATTCGCGCCTGCAGCAGTCCGCCACCCCCTGAATACGGGACTCAATTCCAGCGATCGTTAAATTCGTTTTCGCCGTAATTTACCGAATCGCTGCTGTCGGTGCCGTTTGCGCTTCCCTTACTTGAAGTTCCGGTGCCGCCGTTTGACTTGTCGGAGGAAGCGGCCTGATTTCCGCCCTGACCGTTGTTGCTTTTACCGGACTCCGCATCAGATCCTTTACCCGATTCGCTTTCGCTTGCGGTGTCGGAACCGTTGCCGATGTTATCTTGAGTGATTGACGAATTTCCGTCGGTATCGGAGCCCGCCGAAATGCTGCTGCCGTCGGAGGACGATTTGCCCTTGCAGCCCGAAAGCATAAGCAATCCCAGTGTTGCCGAGAGCAAAAAAATGATCGTGATAATGCTTTTTTTCACTTTACATTCTCCTGTCGGTTTTATTCTTCACAACTGCCGCCGCGAACGCGCTTCGTGCCGAGCCTGCGCCGCGCAAGCGAGCGAGACCCTTCTTTTCGGATTTTAGCATAGTTATTATCGTATGTCAAGGACATTGTTGCTGCAATTTGCAGGCTTTCTTTTCGATTTAAAAATTAAGCCAGGGCACCGCCCCAAAACGCCTGCATCCTGCCGTAAAGGGGAGCAGAAAAAGGAAGCGGGAAAAGAAAGCGGAAGGATACGAAAAAAGGAACGAAAGGTCGGTGAGGAAAAACGGGGCCGAGCCGGGAAAAGATCGGGATCATCGGCGGCGCCGCGACGCACGAAGTGCGTCAAACGGGAAGGGCGGGGAATACACCTTGCGGCACTCGTAAAGGCAAAAGCCGACAATGCGCTTTTCGCTGCCCGAAAGACCTTGTGCCCCTCCCGTTTTGCGCCCTCCCCGATTGGGGTGGGCGCGCGGCGCCGCCTTTTGATGCCCTACTCCGCCCGGTGTTCTTCAATGCCTCTTTCCTGCCGCTTTTCGGATCGCCCCTCTGCCCGCATAGCCTTGCTTGAAGGCAGACCGCCCAAAACGTAAACGGCATAAAAGATGCATGGCACCTAAAGACATTCTGCTGCAAAAGCAGTCGGCGTGATATGCGGATAAAACTTAAAATAAAGCTTAAAAGCACGGTTTGATACCGTGCTTTTTTATGCCTGAAATCACCGTAAGGCATATAAAAAATCAAAAAAGCGACCTAAGCTCCGCGGAGCTTAGGTCGCCGATAAATTCGGCAAATCTTTCGCAGAGTTCGCCACTCTGCGATCGGCACTTTCTCAATTAAGCATAAGAATTATAACATAGATTTGTGAAAAATGCAAGCGGAATCGAGACCAAAAAAATATTTTTCCGAATTCTCAGCAGTCAGCAGAGTCGAAATTTGTCGAAATATAAGTGAATGCTACGGTTTTGTTCTCTATTCGCAGTCAAATTTTCAGTCAAATCGCTTTATTCCGTTCGAAGAAACTATACTGTTCATATTCAAATAAAACAAACTTTAAAAAACAGATACGGGAGGCTAAAAAATGAGAAAAGGCGAAAACATTTTTCAAAGGAAAGACGGACGGTGGGAGGCTCGATACATTAAAGGCTATGAATTGTCGGGCAAAGCAAAATACGGCTTCTGCTACGGTAAGACCTACAAAGATGCAAAAGAAAAGGTGGCTAAGTATAAAGCCGCACTGGTGTCGGGCAATCCGATACCGACTTCGGGTCCTCGCCACCGCTTTGCCTTTTACTGCGATGAATGGCTGCAGCTGCGGAAGAGCAGGGTTCGTGAGTCTACCTATATAAAATATGATACCGTTCTTAAAAAACATATCAAACCGAAATTGGGCGGATGCTTTCCGCTCGGCATCACCACGGGCATAGTGGATGATTTTTCGAAGGAGTTGTTGTTTGATGACAAACTTTCCGTAAAGACGGTCCGCGATATACTGACCCTGCTGCACGGCATCTTAAAATATACCGCATCGCAGTTTCCCGGATTGTTTCCGACTGTTGAGATCAATTACCCGAAAGAAGATCGCAGGGAAACGCGGGTCCTCTCTCATGATGAACAGAATCGTTTTACGGAATTTCTTTCAAATGATACCGATTGTTGTAAATTCGGCGTGCTGCTTATGTTGATGACGGGAATGCGGATAGGAGAGCTTTGCGCACTTAAATGGGAAAACATCGATCTTATTGAAAGGACAATACGAATATCGGGCAGTATGCAGCGGCTGCACGATAACGAAGAAGAGGGGAAAAACCGTACAAAGATCATTGTGGGATCGCCTAAAAGCAGTTCGTCCGCAAGAACGATCCCTATCACGGATCATACATTTGCACTCTGCCGCCGCTTTGAAGTGAAAAACGCCGATGTATATGTCCTTACGGGAACCGAAAAGTATATGGAGCCGAGAGTTTTACAGTATCGAATTGAAAAATACACCGATGAGTGCGGGATAAAAGGAGTTCATGCTCATACACTCAGACACACATTCGCGACACGCGCGGTGGAGGTCGGGTTCGAAATAAAATCTTTGTCCGAGATACTC
Source organism: uncultured Eubacteriales bacterium (assembly GCA_934408795.1). Classification (GTDB taxonomy): domain Bacteria; phylum Bacillota; class Clostridia; order Oscillospirales; family Acutalibacteraceae; genus RGIG7384. The sequence continues at coordinate 1,819 of CAKRVQ010000036.1, read as the reverse complement.
GGCCACGCCGCGACCGCCGTCACATTGGAGCGGTATGTACATTCGTCAATCGAGCTTAAACGCGCCAATATGGACAAGCTTGCGGCGGCGGGACTCTGATATTCGCAGTCAAGCTTTTGTGTCATTTTTGCGGCAGCGGCGGTAAACAACGGCGATTTTCGTTGCCCCGTGCCCCGAATTTAGCAGAGTGGCGAACTCTATGAAAGCATACGGCAGAAAGAGAATAAGTGATTGCTAAGCGAAGGGAAGTCGGGCGCCTTGTTGTGCATATTTGCCGCCCGTATGGGTGTAACGGCAAAGCGGTTCGGGCGGCTCCCTCGTCAGCATAAACAAAGAGATGTAAAAAAGGAGATGCAAAAATGCTCCCGCAAGAGGAAAAAAACGCAGTCATACAACGGGAGTTGACGGAGGGAACGATCAAAACGGTGGCGACTCTCGGTCTTGAAAACACCACCACTGACGCCATTTGCAGATCCTGCGGTGTCAATGTGGCGTATATCTATCGTTTCTTCTCGGATAAGGAAGATCTGATAGCCAAGTCGTTTGACTATGCCGATGAGCGGCTCTTAAGGCTGATCCTCGATAACTACACCGTGCTGAACTACGGCAGCATTGACTATGAGTCGCGTTGTCATGTGCTTTTCAGAAAGTGCTGGGATTACCTTATGGCGCACCCAGATGACATCACCTTTTATATCCGCTACTATTATTCCTCGTCTTTCAGAAAGTATTCGCTTGCGGAACATATGAAACGGTACGCCGCGCTTTTTGAAAAAATGAGAACGGCATTTCCGGAATCGACCGATGTCGGTATGGTTCTGCGTCATGTTCTTAATACTCTGCTTTGTGAGACTGCAAGGCAGGTCGACAATCCGCGTAAGGAAGATGACGATGCAGTTGCAACCAAAACCTTTTATCTGATCTTCAGCGTTGTAAAAGCTCATGTGAATCAGGAAAAATTCCGTAAATAAAAGAAAAAGGAGTGAAACGAGTGGAACGGAAAAAGAAAAATAAGATCGTTATCGTCACGCTGGCTGTTCTGCTCGGATTGAGCCTTTCGGCGCTCGCGGGTACGCTTGTGTACAATAATCTGTCACAAAGGACTCCTGCCGCCGTGGAGGTGCCCGATAATCTGATCACTCCCGACGGCAATGCCGACGGAAACACCAAAGGAAATAACGACGGTGATACGAGCGGGAACATCGACAAAAATGCAGACGGATCCGCAAACGGTATGTCCTCTTCCGCTGCACCTGCACAGAATACGAACAAGGACACCGAAAAGGCGGCGACCGTTGAACTCTTTAACAAACGACCCGAGGAAAACATGCCGTTTAAGGCGGGCAATATGTTCCCGGGAGACAGTGAAACAAAATACTTCCGCGTGCGTGTCTCTTATCACGATAAGGTGACTGTACATTATAAGGCTGCCGTCCGAGCGGGAAGCGAAAAGCTGGCGGAGGTCTTGCGCGTGCGGGTAAGACTGCTCACAACGGGCGAAACGATGTACGACGGACCGATAGGGGATATGCCCGAGAGTCTGACGCACAAACTGTCGTCAAACGGATCTTCCGTCGACGAATTGTACTATGAGATTACGGCATATCTGGATACGAGCGTAGGCAACGAATATCAGAATAAAGATCTGACCGCCGATTTTAGATGGTGGGTCGAGGAAAAGGAAAACCTTGATGATTCCCCGAAAACGGGCGACACATCAAACATCATTCTGCGGGCGGCACTTGCAGCCTTATCCGGCGGTATACTGTTCCTTCTGATTGTGACCCGTAAGCGCAGGGAGGACGAACCGAATGACTGA
>CAKRVQ010000035.1 GCA_934408795.1 uncultured Eubacteriales bacterium | reverse complement strand
GTCTATATCAGTGTAAACGATACCTCTCCGGCTCAGCTTTTCGGCGGGACATGGGAAAAGATGAAGGATCGCTTTCTGCTCGGTTCCGGTGATACATACAGTATGGGTGCAACGGGAGGAGCCGCAACCGTCACGCTCAGCGTGAACCAGATGCCGAAGCATAAGCACGGCAATGTTATTTACACCGCAGGCGGCAGCACCGGCGGCGGAATACTGTCATTTTCGGAATCCGGTTCGGGCGGCGGCAGCGCTTATAACACAAATGAGACCGGCGGCGATCAGGCGCACGAAAATATGCCGCCCTACATAGTCGTTTCAATGTGGAAGAGGACCGCATAAGGAGGATAATATGGCATACTTGAACGGAAATGAAATACTTTTCACCGCGGGTGCCGCTGGCATCGTGAATATCGATGATACCCCGACCGAGAACAGCACGAACCCCGTAAGCTCGGGCGGCGTTTATAACGCGGTGAGCGGGATCGACAAATGGGAAACCATCGATGATACTACGCTTGAGGAAAGCGTAGGTTACTATCTGAAGCGATTCGGAAAAAAGTATCGCAAGATACAAATAAGAATGGAGATCACTGCGGACACGACAGACTTCGCAAAGGCCGGCAGACTGAACGGTCTTGCGTATCAGGGAAATGACACAACATACATTTTTCAGGATCAGGGCGATTGGCTTCCGCGCGACAGCATGGCAAAGATCATTCTGATCAATATCGGAATGAAGGGCAAATATTGCTGCAGCGAGGTGCTCAACTATTCGGCGGGCAGCGTTGATATGGCGTCCAGATACTTGGCGCTGGCGGGCAGCGTATGGCACAGGGATTCAACTATGGGCGTCGCCCTGTCGGATGACAGCCTTGACGGCATAAAGATCACATTCATTAACAATGAATACCCGATACCCGCGGGAACGCGAATAATTGTGATGGGGGTTGAAAGCAATGAAATGCTATGATAACGGTGTTTATCGTGAAATGACCGAGACCGAGACAAGAGAAATTTCTGAAGGCGCCGAACTCACGGCTATCCAACTCATAAATCATCTGAAGATGAAGCTTTCGGAGACAGACTACAAAGCAATAAAATACGCGGAGGGTTTGATAAGCGACGAGGATTACGCGACCGTAAAGGCGGAGCGTCAGGACTGGCGGAATAAGATCAACGCTCTCGAATCGGAAGTTTCTCTTCAAAACGGATCAACGACAAACGCCGTGAAAGGCGGCGAAAACTGATGGAGTCGCTTTATGCTTCGATCGTCACCGGGGTGCTGACATTGATAGGCACGGTCATAACATGTCTTGCCACCGCAAAAAGGACCGATCAGAATATGAGAATAAATCAGGCGGTCTTTGACACGAGAATAGACGAACTGACTCGCGAGGTCAGAGAACATAACACGCTCGCTACACGGGTGCCTGTGGTCGAAGAACAGGTGCGTTCACTTGAACATAGAATAAGTAATGTAGAGAAGAAAAGGAAAGGAAGTGTCGAAAAATGAAGGAAGTGTTCAAAAAGCTGGCAAGCGTCAAGAGTATTGTGACCCTTATTCTTACGGTCGTTTTTGCGATTCTGAGCATTGCGGGAACCGTCAGCGGCGAACAGTTTTTGATGATCTTTACAACTGTCATCGCCTTTTATTTCGGAACCCAGCATGAAAGAAGAGGGGATGTAACAAATGGCGAAAAACAATAAAGGACTTGTTGATTACGCAAAGCAGGCTCTCGGACTGCCGTATTGGAACGGCACATTCGGTCAGATAGCGGATGAGGCACTCTACCTCCAAAAGAAGGCTCAACTGCCGAGTCAATATACCGCGTCGGATTTTCCGTCACAGTACGGTAAAGTGGTCCACGACTGCGCAGGTCTTATAAAGGGATATTTTTGGAAGGAAAGCTTCACCTCGGGATATGTATATCAGTCGAACGGGCTGCCCGATATAAACGAAGAGGGTATATACAATATGTGCCGTGAAAAGGGCGATATCTCTTCAATGCCCGATGTTGAGGGCATGCTGGTATTCAAGTTTTCGGGCGGCAGACCGTACCATGTCGGCGTGTATGTCGGAGACGGATATGTTATTGAGGCAAAAGGACACGCCTACGGCGTCGTGAGATCCCGAGTCGGAGAATGGCATATGTGGGCAAAGCTTCCTATAATGGAGTATGTCGCGGACGCTCCCGACAAATCGGCTGATGAAAATACCGATAAGGGCACAGACAGCAGCGGTAACGGCGGCAAAAACGGTAACACGACAAACCCTGCTTTCAGTGAGTCTGTTTATGAATGGCAGAAGAGTGCGACCGCCGACGGATTCGGTTTTGAAAACTACGGCTGCGACGGCGAGTGGGGCGGCGAATGCGAGTTTGTGGCAAAGCTCGCGCTGGTTCAGCAGTGGAGCGACGGGAAGTACAGGTATCCGAACATCACCAAGCTCGCGCAGAGACTTATGGGTATGCCGGCAAGGGAGTGCGACGGATACTGCGGTCCCAAAACGACGGCGAAGATCAGAGAGTACCAAAGGTCGGTAGGACTTTCGCCCGACGGCGGTATCGGTGTTTTGACCTGGAAGAAGCTTCTGGGCGTAAAATAACAAAAAATCTATAATATGGGAGCGCGGCTCTGCCGCGCTCTTCGGGGGATGTTAAGAGCGCCGGGCGGCATCGACGCGCCGGGCGCGGCACCTCTGCGTTTTTGACAGACCCGACGGCGGCGTGCCTTGCACGCCGCCGTCTTTCGCTTTTGCGTATCTTTTGCAGCACATTTTTGTTTTGCAGAGCCTAAGCTGAAATCCCTTTGTGCTTGAAAAATGCGGGAATATGTGGTAAAATACTCTATCATTGCAGAAATGCCGAAAAAACGGTACGCTGCACTCCGCCTTTTTGCTTACAAAAAGGCACATCGGCAAATGCTTTTGCGTGGGCAGGGTTTTTATAACTATAGCCCGCCTGTTAAAAACGGACATAATAAGAAGCGGCGGACGACGGAAGGAAGAGAGTTGATAAACGGTGAGATCGGAGAGAAACAGAACCGTTATCGTCGGTGACGACGAAATGCCCCTGCTTTTGGAAAAGTGCCTGACCGCGGACCGTCTGCCCAATACAATACCCGAGGATACGATAGTAAACGCCGATATATTTGAAGCGGTTAAAAGTATTCCCCCAAAAAGTGTCGATCTGCTTATCGCCGACCCTCCGTACAACCTCGCAAAGCAATTCGGTGGGAATAAGTTCGGCGCGATGAGTGATGAAAAGTACCGTAAATATACCGCCTGTTGGCTCGATGCGGTCATGCCTCTCATGAAACCGACCGCCTCGATATATGTATGCTGCGACTGGCGCTCGGGATATGCCGTTTATAACGAACTTTCCGAAAGGGCGATGATCCGAAATCGGATCACATGGCAGCGCGAGAAAGGCAGAGGGGCGGCAAAAAACTGGAAAAACGGTATGGAAGATATATGGTTTGCCACCGTTTCCGATGATTACACATTTAATCTTGATGCCGTCAGGCAGCGCCGAAGGGTGCTTGCACCTTATAAGACCAATGGTGAACCTAAGGATTGGAGCGACACTCCGTCGGGAAAATTCAGAGATACATGCCCCTCCAATTTTTGGGATGATATTTCGGTGCCGTATTGGTCGATGCCGGAGAACACCGAGCACCCGACTCAAAAGCCGGAGAAACTTATTGCAAAGCTCATCCTCGCAAGCTCGGATAAGGACGATGTGATCCTTGATCTGTTTTCGGGCTCGGGAACCGCCTCGGTGACCGCGAAAAAGCTCGGCAGGCACTATATAGGGATCGAAAAGGAACCGCGTTTCTGCGCAGCGGCGCAAAAGCGGTTGTTCCTTGCCGAGACCGACCGCGAGATACAGGGCTATGTTGACGGAGTTTTCTGGGAGCGGAATACGGCATCTCTTCAAAGAGCCCGTAAAGAAGTGCGATCGCCGAAATAATACGGTCGCCGTTTGGCGTGCAAGAATTGAATCGGCAGCGGTTTTTACCGTTCAAACCTTTTAATTATATACCGTTTAGAAAGGGGATGAACTTTACGGACGAAAGACCTACAAAACGACATGTGTTTGCAATGCCCTCAAGAATAATCGCCGCCGCGGTCCTGATCGTGCTTCAAATAGCGATCCTGGTCGCCGCAGTCTATGTTCTTTCCTTCCGCACCATGTGGGTGTATGTACCGCTTTGGATAGCGTCAATCATAGCCGTTGCGATAATAGTCAACCGTAAGGGCAACCCGAGCTTTAAGCTGGCGTGGATAATCTTTATACTGCTTGCACCCCTCTGCGGAGGTCTTATCTTCATATTGTGGGGCAGCGGAAAAACGACTCCGAAATTCAGAAAACGCTGGTTTTCCGTCACAAGAACGGTCAAAAGTCGACTTTCTCAGGATCCCGCCGTCGTTTCAAAACTTGAATATGAGGATCTTTATCACTCAAATCAGTCAAGGTACCTTTACAATGAATCGAAGTTCCCCGTTTATGACGGCACCCATGCCGCTTTTCTGCCTACGGGGGAGGACTTCTTTATGTCGGTGATATCCGATATTGAGCGCGCCGAAAGGTATATTTTCATTGAGTTTTTCATACTTGCCGAGGGCAGACTCTGGGAGGAGATCAATTCGGCATTGAAAAAGAGGGCTGCCGCAGGCGTTGAGGTAAAGATAATTTTTGATGATTTCGGATCTCTTAAGCGCCAACCCGAAGACTTCATCGAAAGACTTGAAAGCTGCGGATATGAAGTGTCGGTCTTCAATCCCATAAGACCGTCTGTCGACCTGTTTCTGAACAACAGAAATCACCGCAAGATCATTGTTATCGACGGAAAGGTGTCGTATACCGGCGGACTTAACATAGGCGACGAGTATATAAATCTTGAGCAGCCGTTCGGCCACTGGTGCGATTGCGGCATCCGCCTTGCGGGCAAGGCAACAAGAAGCTTTATCGTGATGTTCTGCAATATGTGGAACGCAATAAATGCGGTGGATACGCTTGATCCCACAGACTATTTTTCCGATTGCGCCGTTCCGAGCGTCGGCTTTGCGCAGCCTTACAGCGATGATCCGCTTACCCATAATAATCCCGCAGAAGGATTGTATATGGAAATGCTGAATTCCGCGAGACGGTATATTTATATCACATCGCCTTACCTTATCCTTGACAACACGATGATAAAGCAGCTGACCCTGGCGGCAAAGTCGGGCGTGGATGTGCGCATAATAACCCCTAAAAAATGGGATAAATGGTATGTACATCCCGTCACTCAATACTATTATGATGAGCTTCTCAGTGCGGGAATAAGAATATATGAATACACCCCGGGATTTATTCATGCAAAGTTGTTTGTCTCGGATGATGCGGTGGCTACCGTCGGCACCGTCAATGTCGATTATCGCAGCTTTTATTTTCATTTCGAATGCGGAACATGGATCTGCGGCAGCAGGGCGGTAGGTGATGTCAGGGACTTTGTGACCGGCCTGTTCCGCGAGTGTGAGGAGATTAAACCCGAAAAATGGAAGAAGAGGCCCGCAATGATGAAGTTTAAGCAGGCGGTCCTTCACCTTTTTGCTCCGTTTATGTAAACGCGCCGCACAACCGAGAGCAAGAATTAAGCCGACGGAAATCGAACCCTGCAGCATGTCCCGACTCAAAGCAGCAAACCGATCGAAGGCAGCGCCGCGCGCCCTTCCCCCGGAAGGGCGCGAAACGGGCGGCAAAGCGTGATAAAGGGATGTCTCCTTATCAGAAAAGAAAGGCTTTTGCGAAATGAAAGTGTGTCGACGCCCGTTTGCCGCGCCTTCGGCGCTTCGCGGCGCTGCCTTCGGTCGGTTTGTTGCTCAAATCGGTACTGATCGTTCTCGCCGACTTAAAAAAATCAACACTTATTCATTTCGACCGCTATTGACAAACCGCATGCTTTGGGTTAAAATATAGGTGTTCACCGAAGAGTCGTATCTTATCGGTATCGGCAGACGGATCGGAGTCGGTTTTGGCTGCACGGTCGGTCGCCGAAGGGTGAGACACGAAAGGTCGGTTTAAGAAACAAAGTAAAGGAGTCGATATTCATGAAGGCAAAGCATATTATCTGGATCGTTTCGGCAATCGTTGCGGTCGTTGCGATGGCAGCCGGTATAGCTGTTATAGTTGATAAGTATTTCGGAGACAGGATCGCAAAGAAAAATTACATAGAGTGCGATTCCGATGAAGAGGAGCAGCTCCTCGGCTGATAATATGATCGCATTACCGTCCGACCGTGTTTCACGGTCGGATTTTTTGTGCGTTTTGTCTCGGACAATTTTGTTGCCGCCGCCCTCGTCTTCGGGGCTCCGAAAAACTTTTTTCCCGAAATGATAAAAAAAGTGTTGACATCGGAGTACACCGCGTTTATAATGCAAGCAGAAAAAAGTGCATTGGAGGTGTGGCAGTTTTACTGCCGACCGCTATGACGAAGAATAAACCGTTTGTACCCGCAGAAGCCCTTAATGAGGAAAAGTTTGTAAAGACCGCAGGAAATGAGGACGAACTGCTCCAAAAGGACGATGTTTTTCTGAACGCTTTTAAAACAGGCGGCAGGAAAAAGCGCAGTGCGGTAAAAACACTGCTGGTTCTGTATAAGGGTAATTACAAGAAACTGGCGGCGGCGGTACTCCTTATGGCACTTAAGGAAATCCCGGTCGTTATGAACTCGGTAATAACCGCCGATATCATCAATGAGATCTCAAGACCGACCGATAATTCTTATCGGATGGTGATCATATACATTGTTGCTTTAATTGCAATGATCGCAGTGAACATCATCAGCGATGTGTTCTTTGTCCGATTCACGCGCAAGGCGATACGCTCGGTCGAAGCGAATCTCCGTTCCGCACTTATAAGAAAGCTGCATATGCTTTCAATAGGATACTATAAGCATATACAGTCGGGAAAGCTCCAATATAAGATAATCCGTGATGTTGAGGCGATCAGCGACCTTTCGGCAAATCTTTTGACCTCGTTCATTATGGTGGTGCTTGACTTTTTGTTCAGTGTGTCCATCACCCTTTACAAGAGCCCGGTAATGTTCCTGTTCTTCCTTGTGCTGGTTCCCGTGAATGTGTTTATCGTGCGTATGTTCCGCGGTAAATTGCAGAAGAGTAACAGTGTGTACCGTAAGGAAATGGAAAACACATCGGCAAAGGTAATCGAGTCGATGGAGCTTATCCCCGTGACCAAGGCGCACGGACTTGAAAATACGCAGGTCGAAAAAATGGATCGCCAGTTCGAAAAGGTCGCAAAGGATGCTTATAAACTGGATAAGATCAATACATTTTTTAACCGCGTGATCTGGGCATCCAACTTTATAATACGGCTTTTGTGCCTTGCCTTTACTTCGTTTCTGGTCATCAGGGGTACGATCCGCGTCGGCGATGTAGTTATGTATCAGAGCTACTTTTCGATCATAGTGGGCGCGGTCACGGCGATCATAAATATCGTTCCTACCATATCACGCGGTATGGAATCGGTAAATTCGGTCGGCGATATACTTATAGCCGACGATATTGAAGATAACTACCACAAGCTGAAACCGCCGCACATCAAGGGCGATGTGACCTTTGACGATGTCTCTTTCAAATATGACGACGGCAACAAGAATGTCCTTGACCACTTTTCTCTTGATGTCAGGGCGGGGGAGACGATAGCTTTCGTCGGTGAGTCGGGCTGCGGCAAGACCACCGCCATAAACCTTATAATCGGATTCGGCAGGGCAACAGACGGCAGAGTCCTTATAGACGGTATGAATATCAACAACTTCAACCTTCACGAATACCGTTCTCAGCTCGCCGTGGTGCCTCAGACGCCTATCCTTTTCGGCGGAACCATACGCGAAAACATCGTCTACGGCTACGATAAAATAAGCGACGCGACGGTCAACAAAGCGGTAGACGAAGCTAACCTGAGGGAGTTTGTCGACTCTCTGCCCGAGGGAATAAACACCGTTATAGGCGAACACGGCGGCACGCTCTCGGGAGGGCAGCGTCAGAGGATCGCAATAGCACGCGCTCTCATCAGAAATCCGAGTATTGTCATTTTGGATGAGGCGACAAGCGCGCTTGATACAATATCGGAAAAGAAGATCCAGATAGCCATAAACAATGTAGCAAAAGACAGAACGACCTTTATAGTCGCACACAGGCTTTCGACCATCAGAAATGCCGACCGTATAGTCGTGGTCAAGAACGGAAAATGCGCCGAGTGCGGCAGCTACGATGAGCTTATGGCGAAAAAGGGTCTCTTCTATGAAATGCAGACACTTCAGAATGAATAACGAAACACAGTCCGGTTAAAATGAAATGAAATCTATCGGATAACAATAAAGAGAATAAATAAAACGCCGACCGCTTTAAGAAGAATACACTCTTAAAG
>CAKRVQ010000034.1 GCA_934408795.1 uncultured Eubacteriales bacterium | reverse complement strand
ATCCGCGATTCCGCGGGCAATATTCACGCCCAGACAAACCAGCAGAACGCATAACCCGCAAGTACCGCGACCGCAGTGAACGGGACACCTATTCTGAAGAAGTCACTGTTTTTAACTTCGTACCCGTTCTTTTTCAATATGCCTATACCTGCGATATTGGCACTTGCTCCGATCGGAGTTATGTTTCCGCCGAGCGTGGCTCCTATGAGAAGACCGAAATAGAAGAGGTTCGGATCGCATTCCATTGAAGCGGAGATCGCAGTAACGACGGGAAGCATTGTTGCCACATACGGTATATTGTCTATAAACGCGGATATCAGCACCGAACCGAAGACGATTATCGTATACATAAGGAATCGACTGCTTCCGCCGAATTTTACCATTATATGACTGATCTCGTCAATAACGCCCATATTTTCAACACCCGCAATTACTATGAAAAGGCTTGCGAGAAGCAATATGGTCTGCCAATCGAATTCACTTATTGCATTTTTAAGGCCGGAGATGTTTTTATTCTTTATTATTGACCGGACTACGGCACAAACCGCCACAACGGTACAAATCAGACCGTTTGTAATTTCCGGCTTATTCTCTATAAACGATGCCGCGATCAAAAGTCCCACCGTAAGAAGGAGGAACACAGACGGCATTATGCCGTTGACCTCGGTGCGTTCTTTTATTGATATTTTTTCACGGTGTTTTCTGAACAGAAACATTATTATGGGAACGGTCGCAACCGCTCCGAGCTGCACTGCCCAGAAGATTCCCGGTTTACCGTTCATAAAGAAAAAGTCATTAAAATTCATACCTGCTGCGCCGCCGAGCATTATGGATGTTGTATCGCCCACAAGGGTCGCGGCGCCCTGAAGATTCGAAGACACCGCGATGGCGATTATCATCGACACCGGTGAGATCTTCAGTTTTTTGGACACTGCAATGCCGACAGGTGCGATCATAAGCACCGTGGCGACATTATCTATAAACGCGGAGACCAGACCCGCAAAAAGAGACATCGCGACCGTCGCCGTCATAATGTTCGGACAGACTGACAGTATCGCATCTGCAAGGCGGTTGGGCATCTTAGACTCGATGAAATATGATACTGTTATCATCGTGCCGGAAAGCATAAGGATGATGTTCCAATCCACGGCACCGAACACGTTTCCTATCGGGAGGAAGCCGAATACCACCGTAATAACGGCAGAAACAAGTGCGACATAGCACCTGTACTTCGGCAGGGCGATCATCAACACATAAGTAAGAGCAAAAGCGATTATGGCAGGTATCATTTTTTCTCCTCTGTAATAAACATTCCTATTTTGAGTCAGTGTTTTATTCGCGTTGTGCGCACCCGCGGGCCTAAATGCCGAGATTATAATAAAACAGATATTATCCGCATTTAATTATAAATGACGGCAGTTACAAAAAGAGCGGTGGCTACAGGCTCTGTCATCGGGCGTTTAGGAGCAATACAACAAGGAACCCACGAAGTATCGCTGCGGCGACATTTGGTCATCAACGCGTTTCGACACAGGTCGACAGTGTCAAGTATACCATTCCCCGCCCTTGATTTCAACCGTTTCGGCCCCTGTTTCTTATTTAATACTTGTAAAAATCGAAAAAATATGTTATCATATTGTGGCACGCTTATAAGCGTACACTACAAACGGAAAGGTGCTCTTTGATAAATATGGATCTGAATTCTATTGAAAATATCGTTTCGCATTTTCCGGTCAAAGGCAACATCACCTCCGCCAGAGCCTACGGCGACGGTCATATAAACGATACTTTCCTCGTCACCTGCCAAAACGAGAACGGGGAAGTAAGCAAATATACCCTTCAGCATATAAATCAGTCCGTTTTCCCGAACCCCGCCGATGTTATGGAGAACATCGCAAATGTCACTGCTTTTATAAAACGCAAGCTCATCACTGCGGGAAAGGATCCCGACCGCAATACACTGTCCGTGCTTCCTGCCAAAGACGGAAAAAACTACTTTGTGGATGCCGAAGGTCTTTATTGGAGAATGTACCCCTATATCGGTCAAGCCACAACATACAATCTTGTTAACAAACCCGAAGATTTCAGAAAATGCGGTTATGCAGTCGGCGACTTTATGATGATGCTCTCCGACTATCCCGCCGACACGCTGCATGAGACGATAAAGGACTTTCATAACACCCCCTCCCGCTTTAACGCGCTTCTTGAAGCAATAAAGGCCGACAAGGCAGGCAGGGTCGGCACCGCGGAAAAGGAAATAGAATTTGCGCTGAGCCGTAAGGACTTTACCGAAATACTGGTAAGTGCCAACCGAAAAGGCGAGATACCGCTGAGGGTGACTCACAACGACACGAAACTCAACAACATTCTTTTTGACAAGAAGACGGACGAGCCCATATGTCTTATCGACCTTGACACGATAATGCCCGGATTTTCGGCAAGCGACTTCGGCGACTCGATAAGGATAGGCGCAAGCACCGGTGCCGAGGACGAAAGGGAGCTTTCGTTGGTTGAGATCGACCTTAACCTTTATGAGCAGTTTACCAAAGGATATCTTGAAGCCTGCGGAAGCTCACTCACGGATAAGGAAAAAGATCTTTTGCCGATAGGAGCAAAAATGCTTACGCTCGAATGCGGAATGCGGTTCCTTACCGACTATCTCAACGGAGATACATATTTTAAGACTCAATATCCCGATCACAATCTGGTCCGCTGCCGCACCCAGTTCAAACTCGTTTCGTCAATGGAAAAGAATTGGGACAAAATGGTAAAGATCACAGAAAAATATTCCGTTTGAAAACGGTGACACCTCCGCACATAATAAGTGCGGAGGTGATTTTTTGAAAGTGAACAAAACGCCGTCGTCCGATTCGGTCCACGGCCAGCCGAGCGACGCCTTCGAAATGGTCAACAAATACGGCACATACAACATCCAACCCACGGCAGATACGGTCAACCCCTTCCCCGCAATTGCTCAAGGTTCCGTAAATTCCGACAAGAGTTACAACAAGAGCCGTAAAGAAAAAATCGGGCGCTCATAAATTAAGGGACCGGGATAATATACGAGACACATTAACGAATCATATTGCGAATGCGGCTCTTCGTAACAACGGGGCGCCGCAAAAGTGTCTTGTTTGTTCTAAGCGCAATAAGTGTCCGCGATCGGCGGACAAATCAAATCTCCCCACCTACCGAAGCGGCAGCTGCCGATCCGAGCGGTGGGGAGTTTTTTGCAGTGCGGTATTCCGTTTATATGTTTATGCCGACGGATGCGGCAGGAAAAATCCGTTTTTTGTTAAGTACGAACATCACAAAAAGCGGGGGGCACATTTCGACAAAGCAACGAATAGAAGCGAGTACTACTGCTCCGCCTGCCCCTTAGCGGCATGACGGCATATTGCCTCAAATGTCTCATCGCTTATATCATGCTCCATTTTGCAGGCATCCGCAGCGGCGATCTCGGGATCGACGCCGAGCTTTATGAGAAATCCCGTAAGAACGCGATGCCGCTCATACATTTTCGAAGCGACCGTCATTCCCTCGTCCGTGAGTGTGATAAACCCGTCATGGTCAACCTTTATAAAGCCGCCCTCCTTAAGAAGTCCGACGGCGCGGCTGACACTCGGCTTTGAAAATCCCATATATTCGACAATATCTATCGACCTCACCTGCGGCTGATTTTGGGAAAGGATCAGCACGGTCTCAAGATACATTTCACCTGATTCCTGTAAATGCACAAAAAACACCTCGATCAAAATATCGGACACAATTATTGACCCGCCGAACCGACGAACCTCACTCTTCCCGCTCCGCGTCCGCCTTGCGAAGGGGCGCTTGTCGGGATCTCCGATATATTGTTGATTGTATCACTTTTTTATAAATTTTTCAAGTACTCGGGAAGAGATATTCCGACTGTATCGTTGTTCATAGGGGGCAGAATGTCGGGGAAGCCGCCCGTCGGCGCGCGCTGAATGTGCGTGCCGGTGGGCGGCGGCAGAGCTTTCTTATGTCGAATTATGTCGAACCCGCCCGAGCGCAGCCGTTTTTTTGTATAAGAATTCCGAAATCCGCTACTATTTGTTTGCTTTTAACTCGGCTTTATGGTAAAATTATGAAAAATGAAAAGATCGGAGAAAACAATGGACATTCTCGTCGGCTACACAGGATTTGTCGGTTCCAACATTGCCGCTCACAAGAAATTTGACGGTCTGTATAATTCATCAAATATAAGGGATGCATACGGCACTCGCCCCGATCTGTGCGTCTATGCAGGTATGCGGGCGGAAAAATTCCTCGCCAACAAGGATCCCGAGGGCGATATGGCAATGACGGATGCCGCGTTTCGCAACATCACCGAAATCAATCCGCGCCGACTCGTATTGATATCGACCGTTGATGTGCTCAAGGTCCCCAACGGTGCCGTTGAGACCGATCCCAACGACATAAGCGGTCTCGACCCTTACGGATATGACCGAGCCGTGCTTGAAAACCGCTGCCGTGAAGCCTTTGACAACTGTCATATCATCCGCCTCCCCGCTCTCTTCGGAAAAAACATAAAGAAGAATTTCATATATGATATGATCAACTATATCCCCTCTATGCTGAACGGACGCAAATATGCCGAGCTTTCGGATGTCAGTCCGCTGATCCGTGCATCTTACGAACTCCTGCCGAACGGTTTTTACAAACTCATCCCGGAATGCGACAGGCAAGCTCTGAAATCCGAGTTCCGACGGGTCGGTTTTTCAGCGCTTATGTTTACCGACTCCCGCGCCCGTTATCAGTACTATGATCTGTCATTCCTTTGGAGTCACACGGAAAAGGTCATAGAAAACAATATTCCTCTTTTTCACGCCGCGGTCGAACCCGTATCCGCTGCGGAAATATACGAGGCGGTAACCGGGCAGGCCTTTGTGAACGAGATCTCCGAATCGCCGATCTGTTATGATTTCAGGACGATCTATGACCGTGAATTCGGCGGAAACAACGGATACATATTTGACAGACAAAAGGTTATTGATGCCGTTCGGGCATTTGTGGGAGACAGAATATGAAACTTGCGGTTTCAAATATAGCATGGTCGGGTGAACGGGACAGTGATATGTACTCTTTTTTGACCGATAACGGTTTCACGGGACTTGAAATAGCCCCCACCCGCATTTTCCCCGAATCGCCGTATGACAGACTCGACGAGGCCGCTGCATTTTCAAAGCATCTGCGGGATGATTACGGCCTGGTTCTCTGCTCCATGCAATCCGTATGGTACGGCAAGACCGGTAACATATTCGCTTCTGAGGGCGAGAGAAAAGAGCTTGCCGCTTATACACGGAAGGCGATACTGTTTGCCCGCGCCGCAGGTATAGGAAACATCGTTTTCGGTTGTCCGAGAAATCGCAGCATTCCCGAAGGGTGTTCCGATGCGCATGATATCGCTATGTCCTTTTTTGATGATCTCGGCAGTTTTGCCGCGCTCAACGGTACGGTCATTGCGCTTGAAGCAAATCCCTCCTGCTACAACACAAATTTTCTCAACCGCACATCGGAGGTAATCGACTTCGTAAAAGAGCTCGGCAACAAAGGCGTTAAGGTAAACGCCGACCTCGGCACCTGTATATTTTATGATGAGCCGGTTTCGCTCCTTCGCGACAACATTGCTATCATAAATCATATTCACATCTCCGAACCCATGCTCGTTCCCATAAAGAAGAGGGGGCTCCACCGTGAGCTTGCGCTCCTCGATTACGACAGGTGGTTTTCGATCGAAATGGGCAACAAAGCGGAACCGAGAGAGCTTGAAGCGGCAATTTCCTACATCGGGGAGGTATTTAATTGAGGTACGAGGGAATTAAGGGAGTTCCCGTTTTTGACTGTGAAGAATTCGACGATAAGCGAACGGACTACTGCCTTTTAATACCGATAATCAACGAGGGCGACCGAATCGTTCGGGAGCTTAAAAGAGCTCAGGCAGCGGGCATTGACCGTATATGCGACATAATCATATGTGACGGCGGCTCTACCGACGGAAACACCGGCAAGTCACTTGCAAAATACGGTATAAACACCATGCTTACAAAGATATCGGAGGGAAAGCAGGGCGCCCAGCTGCGCATGGGGCTCTGGTGGGCGCTTGAGCGCGGATACAAAGGATTTATAACCATCGACGGCAACGACAAGGACAGTATTGAAGACGTCCCGAGCTTTATACAAAAGCTTGAGGAGGGGTATGACCTTGTTCAGGGATCGCGTTTTATCAAGGGCGGAAAGGCTGTAAACACTCCGTTTTCCCGCTGGCTTGCCGTAAGGCTTATTCACGCCCCCGTGATATCACTGACCGCGGGCAAGCACTTTACGGATACGACGAATGCCTACAGGGGTTATTCGAGAAGGTACATTACACATCCGTCGGTGCAGCCGTTCAGGGATATATTTGTGACATATGAATTGCTTGCCTACCTTTCGGTCATGGCAACCAAGCTCGGGATGCGCGCCTGTGAGATTCCGGTGCGCCGCGAATATCCCGAGAACGAAAAAGCCCCCACAAAGATAAAAGGATTTAAGGGAAACAATCAGCTACTTAAAATACTGTTCGCCAACATGCTTGGGAGGTATAAGGTTTGAGATCTGAAATTGCGGCTTTTTTCGGGAACACCGTTGATAAACGCGGACTGCTCCCGAGTACATTTTTCGCGCTGCTTGCGGCGATCCGCTTTGCACCTCATACGGCTGAGCTTGACACATTTGACCGAGTGATAGGCATAAGCGTTATTGAAGGCGTTGATGTATCGGCAAGAATGCTTAGGTTTTTTTCGTGGTATCTTATAATCATCCCGATAGCTTTTCTTGCGGGTTGCCTTCTCACGGGGTTCATAATAAAGCTTTATGAGAAAAACGCCGGCGAGAAAGAGCTTTCGGAGTGTCTTTCTTTCATCCGTTCTCTTTCGGTCGTCGGTATTGCCGCCGAGGCAATGACGCTTACAAATCTGTTTTACCTTTCCGAAAACGACGGACTGATACTTGTATTAAAAATCCTCACATTTGCCTTCGGTGCCGTCTTCGTTTACGGTGTGACCTGCAAATTCAACGGAATTTCGTTCGGTGCTTTCAAGCTCTCACTGTTCATAACATTCACGCTTTATGTTTCATCTTCGATATTTACCGACGGCAGGAAATCAATGTATATTTCGGCTGCCGTGTTTGCCGCCGTATTTATTGCTTTTTGGCTGTCGGGGTTTGTACATAAAAGGGACAGACTTATCGCCTTTTCGAAGAGGGGGCTTATCCTTCTTTCCTTTTTC
This sequence comes from uncultured Eubacteriales bacterium, assembly GCA_934408795.1. Lineage (GTDB taxonomy): Bacteria > Bacillota > Clostridia > Oscillospirales > Acutalibacteraceae > RGIG7384. The sequence continues at coordinate 1,152 of CAKRVQ010000034.1, read as the reverse complement.
CCCGCTGCCGCAGCATTGTTTTCCGAACTTACGAACATACTCAATCAATACAATGTCTTTGTAAGCCGAAAGAAGATTATCCTTGCGGGCATCTTCGCCGCGTTCGTTATTGCCGCGGCTCTTGTTGCCGTTTTAAGAAGAAAAAGCGAGTCCGAAGTCAAGTGGGAGCGGGCGGTGTATCCGGCGCTCATTGTCGGGGTGCTGCTCATTGCAAATCTCCCCTCTCTTCAGACGGTCGTCAACACCGATCTTTTCGAGCAGGCAAATCACGGTATGCTTACATATGACCTTTTTGCCTACGGAAAGATTCCCGTTATAGAATCGTTCGACGGACATATGCTCCGCAGCTCATGGACAGGCATCATCTACGGTCTTTTGAACCAAGATACGATCGGAGCCTCGTTTGTCCCGTACTTAGGGCTTAACAACGTCGTATTTGCGATAATCGGATACTGCATTCTTTCACGCTTTTTCGACAGGGATTTCGCTCTGCTTGCCGTATTGTTCATTCCTTATCCGCTCAATGTGAGCTTCGGCGTGATATCGGTCCTTGCCCTGATGAGAGCCTCCGAAAAAAACACATTTACCGGTTGGCTTCTCTTCTGGCTCTCACTGGTCGCGGTCACGCTTTATGAATTTCCTCAGGGTGTATCCTTCGGAGTGGGCACCGTTGTGACCGTTATAATACTGTTTGTGTTTTCAAAAACAAAGTTCTCGGCGAAGAATGTTCTTTTGTCGCTTGCGGTCACCCTTTCCGCCTTTGCGGCGTTGTTCTTCGGAATATGCCTTATAAAGGGGATCCCCGCTTTCGACCGCATAAAAGAGTTCCTTTCGCTGCTTGCGTCCAATACAAATTGGGCTTACTCCACAATGGGCAGTCCGTATTTGTTCGCATATGCGCTTATATATGTGCTTATGCCGATCACAATGCTCGGCGTATTCATCTACTCGGTCTATAAACTGAGAAACGCCGACGGCGGAAAGATACACTCCCTCTGTGTGGCGGAAATCGCTCTTGCCGCTGCCTATTTTGCCAATTTTTCACGCGCGCTCGGAAGGCACTGTGTAGCCGAAATGCATATTGCACTTTGCCTCTGGACCGCACCCCTTGCATTGGCTCTTTTCTTCTCGATAGTCAAGCCGAAAATAAAG
>CAKRVQ010000033.1 GCA_934408795.1 uncultured Eubacteriales bacterium | reverse complement strand
GAACAAACAATATCACTTGCTGCTTTCAAGGTAGTTAAGCATTTCCTCCGCATCGGTAAAGGTGTTGTACACTCCGTATATGTTCTTTGAAACAAAGCCTTGGCTGACCGAAGAGTCGAGCACTTCGTCCACCCAGTTGAAGTATCCCGCCACATTGAATACCGCTATCGGCTTTTTATGCCTTCCGAGATCCGCAAGGGTGAGTATCTCAAAGAATTCCTCAAATGTTCCTATCCCGCCGGGAGTCATAATGAAGGCATCGGATGAATCCTCCATTATCTGCTTGCGCTCACGCATGGTGTCGGTGTAAATGAGCTCATCACATCCCTCAAACAACACCCCGGGTGTGTTAAAGTATTCGGGCGCTACACCTTTTATTGTGCCGCCGCCGCTCTTTACACCTTCGGCAACCGCACCCATCATACCTGTGGCACCCGCTCCGTATACCAGCGTGTGCCCTCTCTCGGCGATTTTTTTGCCGAGCTTTTGGGCTTCATCCGTGAAAACGGGAGCAATGGTATCGCTTGCCGCTCCGAAAACGCATATCTTCATAACAGGACCTCCTTTTGGAAATATACCGATTCTTTACTATCGAGTGTAACACACATTGGACCGAAAATCAAAAGAAATTTTCATTTGCTGTTTGCCGCTATCGTTGATCGACGACATAACATCACACTCATAACCCCTGCCGCCGACAGTCGATAATAATATTATATTCGATCCCGATGCAGAATGACCGCGGCTCAGAGCATACCTATCACTTCGACTGCTTTGTCTATGATGTATTTAATGACATCAATGATACCGAAGTTGATCTTCGATATTACCGCCGCAGGATAGGCAAGATATTTGATAAAGCCGACATCAATGTCGTTGTCAAACAGGGTAAGATTGTAATCGTCGTAGGCTATCGCAATGCCGCCGTTTCCGCTTGTCTCACCTGCGGTCCTGTAAATTACGCAAACAGAAAAGAACAGGAGGGCGGGGACAATCAGCGCCGCAAAGGAGAGAATGAAACTCTGTAAGAAAGGCTTTGCATTGCTTCGTACCGTATGACCGCGCGCCTTATGACGGCGTAGATCATGTCCGTATGCCGAATGGCTGCCCATTACATACAACTCCTTATTGTTGCAATATCTACCGACGGCTGGAGTAAACAGTTCACCGCAAGCGCCACCGTCGTTGACGCCGATTCTATGAGCGAGTCTATGTCCTTGGGAGTTACGATCATATCGTTTTCGTCGCCGCTTTCTTTACCTGCTATCGTGGAAGCGTTGACAACCGTCGGTATTCCGATCGATATGACCGGCACCCCCACCGTACCCTGACTTATTTCCGCGCGTCGGTTCCCGACTCCCGATCCCGGAGATATACCCGAATCGGTGATCTGTATTGTCGTGCATAAACGGTCGACCGATCTTGCAGTGAGTGCGTCGATCGTCAATACCGCGCGCGGATGCACCGTGTCGACTGCGCTTTTGACGGTTTCTGCGGTTTCGATTCCCGTTTGCCCGAGAACCCCCGGCGCAACGACCGCAACACTTTTCAGACCTTTAAGACCTATCCTGTTTGCAAGCTCTTCGGTTATATGCCGCGTTGCAATGATCTTCGATGCGACTCTGGGGCCGAGCGCGTCCGGAGTCACCGCACGGTTTCCGAGACCCGCAACAATAACACAACCGTCGCCCTCGGGCAAAAAGAGTGAGAGCTCCTCGACAAGCGCGTGTGATATGCGTTCGGAATTCACCGCCGAAAGACCTTCGGGTGCTTCAAGGGTTGAATATCGTCCCTTGGGTCTTCCCGTGATCTCGGAGGTCCTGTCCGTCGAGACGGTCACCCTTCTTACGGTAACTCCGTCCGTTATCACAACCTCTTCTCTGAGCTCCTCACTGTCCGGATCAAGCTCTCGACACTCGGCGGCAAGGTCGGAATAATTTTTCATTGCTTTTTCATCCTTTCGCTTCGGTGATCTTCGATTTTTTATGTTTCCGGGAGTTTCCTGTTTTTATGACTCGCTTATCCTGTCATTCGGAGCATTTCCGTCATTAAGACTTACCTGACTTTGCTCACTTGGTTCGCTCACTTAGTTTGCTCACGAAAGGGTGTCTTTATCCCGCACAAACCGACCGAAGCGGGCTTTGCAGATATTACGGAACGGAAAAAGCACCTCAGAGTGACACATATGATAAAAAGATAAAAAAACTCTTGCAATTCGCACTCAAAAGTGATATTATATATTCACTGTGGAACCGTATGCAAGGAGGTGCAAATATGCCTAACATCAAATCAGCAAAGAAGCGTGTTCTTATTGCAGAAGCAAATTATGCACGCAACAAGCAGTATCGTACTGCGATGAAGACTGCTATCAAGAAGGCTGACAAGGCTATCGCCGAAAACAGCGCAGATAAAGAAGAAGTCGTAAAAGCTGCCGTTAAGAAGATAGACCAGATGGCTTGCAAGGGTATTATTCATAAGAATAACGCCGCGAGAAAGAAATCTTCTCTCGTAATTCGTCTTGCAAAAGCAAACTGAGATCTGTTCTTAAATCAGTTGAAGCATAACGGGAAACGCCTTGGCGCGTTTCCCTTTTGCTTTATATAAGACCTGCCGTTTGCATGACTGCGTTTGCATACAATAGAAATGCGGATTCGCCTAAGGTGACAAAAATAATGTAAAAGCGGTCACCGAAATGTCACATTCGTTTTGTATGATGATTCAAGACAAAGGGCAGTACCGCTGAGCGGGTGCTAATTTTAATCTGCATTCGGATTTAAATGCGGGTGCGGATGCAGATGCGTATGCGTATGCGGACACAAATGCAGACGCGGATGCCGCTGCTGCCTTTGTGATTTCAGGCGTATGATCGGGCAGATACGGGAACAGACCGCAGGTATGCACCGTAAAACGGGACTTCGGCTGACCTTGCAGTGCCTGCAACAACGCAAGGAGGAAACCAATATGGAAATGCTCAGAATAGAACATCTTTCTAAGATATACGGCACGGGAGACAACGCCGTCAGGGCGGTGGACGATGTGTCGTTTTCGGTCGAAAAAGGCGAGTTTGTAGCGATAATCGGTCCGTCGGGTTCCGGAAAATCAACGCTGCTCCACATACTCGGCGGAGTTGACCGTCCCACCTCGGGAAAGGTGTATATGAACGGGCAGGATGTATATGCTCAGAACGAGGAGCAGCTCGCAATATTTCGCAGGCGCCAGGTAGGTCTTATTTATCAGTTCTACAATCTAATCCCCGTGCTCAATGTGGTCGAGAATATGACCCTCCCGGTGCTTATGGACGGCAGAAAGGTCAACGATGAACGCCTGAACGAGCTGCTCGGCGTGCTCGGACTTAATGACAGAAGAATGAATCTTCCCAATGAGCTTTCGGGCGGTCAGCAGCAGAGGGTGTCTATAGGCAGAGCCCTTATGAATGCTCCTGCAGTGGTCCTCGCCGATGAGCCGACCGGAAACCTTGATTCGAAAAACAGTCAGGAGATCGTGGAGCTGTTAAAGCTTTCAAACAAGAAATACGATCAAACACTGATAATAATCACCCATGACGAAAACATCGCACTGCAGTCCGACCGAATAATTGCAATAGAGGACGGCAGGATCAAAAGCGATGAGGTGATCCGCAGATGAGTATACTGAGTAAGGTAACATGGCAGACAATGCGCAAAAACCGCACCAGAACGACCGTTACCATTATAGGCGTTATTCTCTCGGCGGCAATGTTCACTGCGGTCACCACCTTTGCATCAAGCCTGTTTTACCATTTAAAGAACACCTGTATATATAATAACGGAAGTTTTCATATCTGTGCCGAAGGCGTGAGCGAATCGGCGTCCGAAAAAGCGCAGGCAGATACAAGAGTCGACAAATACGGTATATTTAAGACGGTTGGGTATGCCGACGCAGGAAGCAGTAACGAGTATAAACCGTACATCTATATTGTATCGGCGGATAAGGTGTCTCTGGAGCTGACGCCGATCCACATTGTCACGGGCAGACTGCCCGAAAATCCGAATGAAATATTGATACCTGCCCACCTTATGTCAAACGGCAGCGTAAAGTGCAGTGTGGGGGATAAGCTCAGCTACTCGGTCGGCATCCGCACCGATGAGAGCGGATACCCTCTGACACAGAGCAATCCCTTTTCTCCCGAGGCAGGGGAGTTCATAAAGTCAGGCACTGTGAAGTCATATACGGTCGTCGGTGTTTACGAGCGCCCGAATTTTGAGGCGCGTTCGGCGCCGGGATACACTGCGATCACGGTGGGAGAGTCTGATACCGTCAACGATTACGGTAATCAGGTGTTCATTACACTTAATGATCCGACAAGGGATATGAGCAGCTTTGAGTCCGAATGCCTTAAAAACATAAACCGGTACGAAAATAAAAGCGTTTTGATGTTCAGCGGCTATTCGGTGTACGATAATATCACCGGGTTCCTTGTAAGGATGGGCGTTGTATTCGTTCTTCTTATAATGCTCGGTTCGGTATCGCTGATATACAGTGCGTTTTCGATATCGGTCAGTGAAAGGACTAAACAGTTCGGCTTGCTCTCCTCAATAGGTGCGACAAGACGGCAGATAAGACACTCCGTTTTTTGCGAGGCATTTATAGTTTCCGCCATAGGAATACCGCTCGGTGTTCTTGCCGGAATAGGCGGTATGGGAGTTACTCTGTTTCTCTGCGGAGACAGGTTCGAAAGCCTCATCGCTTCACCCTATAAAATGGAATTGACAGTTTCTCCGGCAGCGGTAATTACCGCGATAGCGGTGGCGCTTTTCACCGTTATTATTTCGGCTATCATACCTGCGAAAAGGGCGACAAGGGTGACCGCTATTGAAGCTATCAGACAGACCGGCGACATAAAAGCGTCGGGTAAAAATGTCCGTACCTCACCGCTTTTTCTGAAATTATTCGGCCTTGAGGGACTTCTTGCCAAAAAGTACTTCAAGCGCAGTAAGCGTAAGTACCGCACAACGGTTATTTCTTTGACCCTCAGTATTATACTTTTTATCTCTTCAAGCTCGTTTTGCCTGTATCTTAAGAAGTTTGCCGATGAGGATATCCCGGACTACGGCGTGGATATCACTGTCTCCGGTCTTTCGGCTTCCACTGCGGACAGTGCGATAGACCTGATAGGGAAGTTGCCCGAAGTGTCCGAAGCGCAGTACGGTTCGGTGGATTCGTATGTTATGGCGGATGATAAAAGCACCTATTCTGCCGAGCATCTGCGTTATATAGCCGACAGAGACAAGAGGGCCGATGACACAGGTGCCCTGTCACTTCGGGACGCAACACAACCGATAACAGTGTACTATATGAACGACACTGCCTTTTCCGATCTGCTGAAGAAAAACGGCCTTTCGGATGAAAAAGGCGATTATTCAAGCGGCAGATCGGTGTTGTTTGTAAACTCAACAAAAAGCGTTGAGTACTACAGGACCGAAAACGGCAACGAGCGGGTCACATATACCTTTGATTGGTTTACCTCGGGTGTCAAGAGCATAGACTACATCCCCTCGCTGCCCGATAAGGACGGATATGATCTCATCGGAGTTTATGAAGATGACGACGGAAAACTTAAAATGTACTCCGTTCGCGCAGGCGAGGAAGGTGCCGATTACAAGTTCGACGGCAAAGGAAGGCCGACGGGTGATAATGTCGAGAAATTCGATGTCGAGGTCAAGAGCATAGGTATCGGCGCACTTATTGACGAAATGCCGATCGGAGTGTTTGACGATTCGATCCCGATGATAATTATGCCGATATCAGCCAACAAAGAGCTTGATAAGGTGAGCTGCAATGTCTATGTGCTCACGAGCGATCATAAATCGACCGTTGAGGGGATCAAAAAGGCTCTTGCCGAAAACGGAATATCGGTATCCGATAACGATATAAACGATTATGCCGCAGCGGCACAGGACACAAGAAATCTGGTCGTCCTCGTGAATGTATTCTCATACGGCTTTATCGTACTTATCTCTCTTATCTCCGCAGCCTGCGTCTTTAACACAATATCGACAAATATTGCCCTCAGACGAAAAGACTTTGCGATGCTGCGCAGTGTCGGAATGACGAAAAAGGGAATGGACCGTATGATGAATTACGAGTGTATGCTATACGGCAGCCGCTCTCTGATGTTCGGCCTCCCGATCTCACTGCTGCTTTCGGTTGCAATATATAAGATATCAAGCGGCTCGGCAATCGGCAATATAGAGCTGCCGTGGATGAGCATTCTGATTGCTATACTCAGCGTGTTTGCAGTCGTGTTTGCGACAATGCTTTATGCAATGAAAAAGGTGCGAAAAGAAAATCCGATCGACGCTCTGAAAAATGACAATATCTGAGTTAACAAGCGGAGGAGCATTGCTCCTCCGCTTGCCATGTTATACTTGCCTTCCCGTCAGCTTTAAGACAAACCGATCGCGGGCAGCGCCGCGAGGCGCCGAAGGCGCAGCAAACGGGCATCAATGGTTCTTATCATTCGGAAAATTTTGCTTATCCGAGTGATATCTGCACTCCCGCACCTCACCCCCTCGCCGCCCGTTTTGCGCCCTTCTAAAGAAGGGCGCGCGGCGCTGCCCGCGGTCGATTTGTCCCTTGGGACGGGCTCGAATGAGTGTAAGATCCGGCAGTTGCTTTTGTGTGCGATGAAGCCTTCGGATACTGCAGTCCGCGAACCACAGGTGTCACGGCTCACGGGGACGAGCATACTGCCCGACATCGTCATCCTTTCCGAATAACAATTACTGATATCGCAGCTATTATTGGTATGTTACCCTCTCAACCTCTAACAGTATCGGTAGGGATTATGATTTGATTCGGCATTATCCGACAATAAAAAAGCACCCATTCTCAAAATTGAGAATGGGTGCTTCGACGATCGATCCGTAATATCGTCCTCGGTGAAAAAACCGAAGTTGAATTACTTAAGCTCTACAGAAGCGCCTGCCTCGGTAAGCTTTGCCTTCATAGCTTCGGCGTCGTCCTTAGAAACGGCTTCCTTCAGAGTCTTGGGAGCGCCGTCAACAAGAGCCTTAGCCTCAGCAAGTCCGAGACCGGTGATCTCACGAACAGCCTTGATGACCTTGATCTTCTCAGCGCCTGCAGCGGTGAGAACAACATCGAATTCGGTCTTTTCCTCAGCAGCGGCAGCGGGACCTGCAGCAGGACCTGCAACTGCAACGGCAGCAGCGGCGGAAACACCAAACTCCTCTTCAACAGCCTTTACGAGCTCGGAGAGCTCAAGAACCGAAAGAACTTTCAGCTCTTCAACGATAGCAGTAACCTTTTCAGATGCCATGATTATTTACCTCCAAATTATGTTGATGTGTTTGTTTCGGGAATATTATTCGGCAGAGCCGTCTTTGTCCACAATAGCCTGTACCGCACGGGCAAATGCCGCGATAGGTGCGTTGAATGCATTGCAGACGGTGGCAAGCAGAACTTCTCTTGTGGGGAGCTTTGCGAGACTCTCGATGGTAGCAATGTCAACTACCTTGCCCTCCAAAAAGCCTGACTTTACCTTGAAATTGTCGTGACCTTCGGCATACTTGCAGAGAATGCGGGCCGCGGCAGTGTGATCCGTTTTGCTGATAGCGATCGCGGTCGTTCCGTTAAGAACATCGTCGATCTCCTTGAGCTCGGAGTCACCGATAGCGAGACGGAGCAGGGTGTTCTTTACTACTGCGTAGTAAACGCCGGCCTCACGAAGCTCCTTACGAAGCTTTGTGTCATCGGCAACGCTGATACCGCTGTAGTTAACAACGACACCGGCAACCGCACCGTCAAGGTGAGACTTTATGGTCTCAACCTGCTGCTTTTTGAGTTCCAATACTTTTGCACTTGGCAAATTCTTTCACCTCCGGAAATCAATAGAAAACGCCTGCCCAAAGACGAGGGCAGGCGTGACATACTTTTGCAATGCAAAATAATGACTGCCTTTCCTCGGTAGGCGACAAATCGTCTTATGTTCCTTTCGGAACACCTACTGTCTTTGGAAGGTAACAAGAACAGTATAATATACCGTTCGTCGTTTGTCAAGAGTTTTTTCGGGTCGATTTGGGAATCGGATCTGTATCCCGCTCTTATGCGCCGAACTTGTTCGGATTGAGTTTGATTCCGGGGCCCATAGTGGTAGCTATTGAGCAGGAACGAACATACTGACCTTTTGTTGCGGCAGGTTTTGCCTTAACAATGGCACCCATAAGGGCGTTAAAGTTCTCGGTGAGCTTTTCGGCACCGAAAGAAACCTTGCCGATGGGGCAGTGGATGATGTTGGTCTTGTCGAGACGGTACTCGATCTTACCTGCTTTAGCTTCGGTAACGGCCTTTCCGACATCGGGAGTGACCGTACCTGCCTTCGGGCTCGGCATAAGTCCGCGAGGACCGAGAACCTTACCGAGACGACCGATAAGTCCCATGCAGTCGGGCGAAGCGATAACGACATCAAAATCGAGCCAGTTTTCATTCTGGATC
>CAKRVQ010000032.1 GCA_934408795.1 uncultured Eubacteriales bacterium | reverse complement strand
TTCTTATGAAGAGCAGCCTTGAGGATGTGCCCGCAGCCGTAAGACTCAGCCGTGCCACATTGAGAAACATCAAGGAAAATCTGTTTTGGGCGTTTTTCTACAACACGATAGGCATACCCGTGGCGGCGGGAGCGTTTATTCCGTTGGGAATAACACTTAATCCCATGATAGGAGCGGCCGCCATGAGTTTATCGAGCTTCTGTGTGGTAACAAATGCGTTAAGGCTCAACTTCTTTAAGCCGTACGGCAAGGTTGTAGGTAAAAAAGCAAAAAGTGCCGATTCTGCAGACGGAAGGGAAAGTAATGACAACAATACAAATGACGGTACAAGGAATACCGTGTTTGAAGAAAACAGGGAGGAAACAAATATGAAAAAGACAATGAATATTAAAGGAATGATGTGCGGTCACTGCGAGGCGACCGTGAAAGCGGTTCTTGAATCGCTGCCGGGTGTTGAGTCCGCCGAGGTGGATCACAACAAGGGAACGGCGGTCGTGACGCTCGGATCCGATGTTGACAACGCGGTGCTTGAGTCGGCGGTCAAAGGCAAAGGGTACGAAGTTACCGATATTGTAGGATAAGGCGAAGTGTAAAAGGTGAGTCGCCGAACGGCGGTTGAGAAGGTTAAAGGGTAAGAGGCGCGAGCGTGAGCGAGCGCTTCCGCGCGGCGCCGCGCCGTGCCCGAAGGGCACGGCAAACGGGCAATCAGTCGTGCAGCGCAAAATCAAAAACGCCTCCGCGTGCAGCGGAGGCGTTTTTTGATTTAATCATAACGACACGATAAATTGCCCGTTTTCGGGCGACCGAAGGTTGCCCGCGGCGCCGCGGGTGACTATCGCCCTGCCTGCGGCTGCAGTTAGGAGAGGGGGGTACGCTTTTTTGCTGCCTTTTTTGCTGCTATTCAGAGCGGCAGGCAGCGGTGAAGGCAAAAATCCCGTCTTTTCTATTATGCATTTCCCTTTTTTCCGGAGTTAAAAGGCAGGCAGACCGATCTGCGCTCAATCGGCAGTCTCGGGGCGATTCCCTTTATAAGAAGTATGACTGCGGCGATGTGTATCGGAAGGCTTACGGCGAGCTGGGGAAGCCTTAATGAGAGAATGACCTCAAAGAATCCTTTGGTCGGTATCAGCATTGAAAGAAACCATCCGTTCAAAACAAGAGAGCAAACGATCTGTTCGGGTATCACGGCAAGAAGCACTTTTTTTATTGAAAAATCTCCTTTTAAGATCAGACCGTACCATCCGCCGCCGAGAGCAGCAGACAGTGTGAACGGGAAAAAGTAGGCACCTGTGGGGAAAAGGAGTGCGCCGATCAGGTCGCCGAGCCCTGCCACAAGGGCGCCTCCTGCGGCGCCGTAATAGTATGCGGCGAGAACCGTTGGGATAAAAGAAGTGCTTATCTTGAACACGCTTGTGTTTACCGACATCAGTCTTCCCATCACCACATTGAGCGCGGTAAAAAGAGCTATTACCGCTATTGATCTTATTACTTCTTTTGACCTTTTTGCATTTGACATAAAATGATCCTCCTTTATTACAGAATAATTCTCTGTTGATAAAGGAGGACATACTTTTATATCGGTCTATTCTTCTTTATATAACAGCGGGATGCATCGGATGAACCGCAAGTGCCTTCGGGCACTTTTCGTCCCCGCGACAACTCCCCGTTCGCAGGGCACTTACGACCTTCTTTCTGAAAGGCACTTTCCTTTCCGAGGCGGCAATCGCTTGCCTATATGAACTTCGGTTTTGCCGATGTCATCCTCGGTTTTGTCTGTGCCGTCTTTCGCGTGCAAGGTCGACGCTCATCTTCTTACTCTGTCTGTCCGGGCGCTTTTATGTTTATCGGCGCACGAACTTCTCACTAATTGTATCACGGCGTGCGAAATGAGTCAAGTGTTTATTGGCGCACCGCGATCTGTCATTTTCGGCAGGATACGGTGCCTCCGGACCGATAAACCGTTCGGCATCGGTGGGTCGTCGGACTCAAAAATCCGCTTGATGATGAGAAACTATCCGATATTGTTGACCGATGCGCTCTGGTTCCAGCGCGGCCACTGTCCGCCGCCTATCGGGATATCGACAGGGTTTTCTTCAAGCTCGTCAATGGCTGAAATGCTGCCGTTGAGGTAGCTTTCAAGCCGCTTGCGGCAGTCGGCAAGGCGGAAGATAAGTCCGCCGAGGCGGATATCCTGAACCTCAAATCCCGAGCCTTTTTTGTCATGGTACCAGGCATCGCGATAAGCGTTGTAAAAGTCGGCGGCGCGCTTTTCTGCCTCTTTGTATCTGTCTGTCAATTCCTTTACGGCTTTTTTGTCGCCGCTTTTATAGGCTTCCCTTGTCCTTATTCCGAGTGTGGATTTTACGGCAAGCAGGCTGCACATTGCCGAGGATGCGCGGAACATATAGCCGAATTCATCGTTATTTTGAAGTTCGGCAAGCTCTGAGGCGTACTCCTCGTACAACCTTTCGGCATTCGGAAAACGGCTTTTGATCACCGAATCGGTCCAACCGAGAAAGGGATCTGAATAGAGGAGCGTGATATCAAAACTGTCTGTACTGTCGGCGCATTCGGGGGAGGGCACGGCAGGCAGATCGAGTTTCATAAAGTCGTCGAAATCGATTCCGAATGTCTCTTTGAATTTTTCATGTATAGACGATTCGTCTTCGTTTCCGCGATATACTTCCGCGGCGTAAAACAGGGTAGGCAGAACGCTGAACACGGTTGCCTCTCCTCCGTTGTCGCCCCAGCAGGTGAGGAAGATGTTTTTTATGCCCTTCTCACGGCAGCTTTGCATGGCGGTACAGGTCCTGCGGACCGACATGCGATTGCGGGGAGCGAATCCCGCCCATGTCCAGGCACCGCCTCCGAACCAGACGGGGTGATTAAAGCGGAGATGTGCTTCAAGCATATTATCGTAGCGCGATTTATCATCGGCGTAGTAATCCCAATAGGTGAGTCCCAGTCCTTCCGGAACCGTTGCCGCGATCTCGGGAGTGATGATATCGGGATCATCGGTGTAGTACCAGGAATAATCGTTCCTTTCTCTCTTTGCCAAAGAGAAGAACATATCGCTCCAGATTATAGGTTTGAATCCGTATTTTTTCGCGATGCCCGTGACCTTGTCAAGATGACCTTTGAGGATCTCCAAGCGATCGGTTTCGCCGTGCAGCTGCTTATACTTTCCGTTTCCCAAATTATGCGCTTCATCCATACCGAGGTGGATGATATCCGTATCAAAGCATTCGCGGACGGAGCGTATCATATCTTCAATCAGGCGATATGTCTTTTCTTCGCCGACCAAAAGTATGTTATCGCAGTCTCTTATGTCCTGATATTCGTTCCATTTAAACATCTGATTCAGGTGTGCAAGGGTCTGTATGCAGGGGATGAGCTCCACGCCGTGTTCTTTTCCGTACTTCACGAGCTCTTTCAGTTCCGTCTTTGTATATTTTCCTCGGAGATATCCGAAGAGGGGCTGATCATTTACCTCGTATGTGTCTTCGGTGTAAAGCATCAATGTGTTGTATCCCATTTTTTGCAGGCAGTCGATGAGTCTTTTTACTCCGTCTACACCCAAAACCGCGTTTCTTGAACAGTCTGCCATGATGCCCAAATGCATTTTTTCCATTTTGTTTTCTCCTTTGGCTTTGAATTTGAATTTGCTCTGTTTCGGATCTGAATTTGCTCTTCCGTTTATGGTGGGTGATCTCCTTTTAACGGGTGGGACAGGCTAATGTGAGCCGACAAAGACAAGATCTGCTTTTCGGTTCCAAACTACAGGTTGAAAAAGATTATGGACAAGATTCCAAGAACAAATCCGATCACCTGCAAGGGGCTCATCTTTTCTTTGAAAAATGTGACCGATGCTATAAAGATGATCACTATACCGCCTGCCGAGATGACCGGAAACATGACCGCAGTGGGAAAAGAGCGGTTGTTAAGAAACATTACCGCTGCATTTACTATGGCGTTTGACACGCCGCAGAGTGCCGCGGGGCAGAGCGCTCCTTTGGTAACGGAAACACGATCGTTTTTGTTTTCCGAAATAAACGATGCCGCCGCTATGACCGCAGAGGCTATCAGAAGCGCCTCTATCATAAAGGTGTCGGAGTACTGTGACGGCACATTTGTCTGTTCAAGTCTCTGAAAGACCGAGCAGAGTCCGTTTGAAATAAAACTGATAACGAGAAAAACTATCCATTTTATGCTTATCTTTTTTTCGTTATCGGCACCCTTTTTATAGTTTGTGAGAAAGAGGGATACCGCAAAGAGTACAAGGCCGATCCATATAAAAACGGTAAGGGGAGCTTTTTCAAAAACGGCGCCGTAAAATGTGGGGATAAGCAGACTGTAGGAGCCGATGAGCGAACTCAATGCCAGAGGACCGTATTTATAGACAAGTGTGCCGGATATAAGAGTCGTGCCGTAGGCTGCGGCGAACATAAGGGCGTAGGGGAGGGTGGACAGGCTGAAGACAAGTGTTCCCTTTACCGCCGCAAGTATAATAAAAGCCACGGCTGCCACAATACTGTACCAAAATGAGAAGGCGAAAACACCGCTTTTGTATTTATCGGCAAAGCCCTTTCTGATAAATGTTTGTGATACCGAAAAGACGATTGCCGAGATCAGAATGACATATTCCATTTTTTTCTCCGAGGTATATCTAACAGACTGTGCAAGGGCAAGGTCTGTATCGTAATGACAGGTGATGAGCGGCAACAGGGAATGATGAACGATGACATGACACCGATCGCACCAATCACACAGAGTGACGCGGTGATTGCAACTCAAGAGAATTATAAGCACACGGAGATTATTTGTCAATGTGTTTTTGGACATTTTTTATGATTAGTTTGCGGTCCGCTTCCAATAATAATACGAGAGGTGTTGTCATTGAAAAAAAGCGGATCTTTTATAGGCTCATTGCTTGCGGGACTGATGCTTTTTTCGGTCGTGATCCTGCCGCTGACAGGCGTTATGTTGTCGGACGGCGGGGCGGGCGGTAAATACTCCGGATCGGCGGTCTCGGACGGAAAAGGGTCATACGAGAGCGGGAAGGATTCCGAAAAGGACACCGAGAGCGGCGCAGGCTCAGATACAAAGAGGGGCGGAATGTCGGAGTCGGGCGGCGATCCCGACAAAAAGGTCGGAGCGGCGGTCATAAGGGAGTATATGTTATGCATAGACGACGGGGAGAAAAAGGCGGTGTTTGCGGTCACTGCCGATCTGTCGCGCCGTTCGGCGGAGGTGAGTGAGATATCCGACAAAGGAGAAAGGAGCTTTTCGGAATGCTACGATTACGGCGGAGCTTCATATCTTCTGTCGGCGGTCGAAAAAGAGTATCCTTCAAATTTCGACAGATATGTTATTTTAGACAAGACGGCTTGCGAAAAAATTATTGATTTTATAGGCGGCGCTATTGTATCGGGGGATAATGTATATTATAATAAAAACAGTGAAGGGCAGACTGTCGTATCGGACAATATAAGGATAGTCGGGGGCGCGTTTTTTGTCGAGATGGATGCCGTCGGTCGGGCTGCTGCGGTAAAAGGAGCGGTCAATTCGTTTTTGAACTGCCGCGATGCCGACGGCGCGGTCGGATTGCTTTTCCGATTGGCTGACACCGACATTTCCATGCCGTCTTACACAAGGGTGAGAAAGCTGTTTTATGAGGAGGAGTAGAGCGTGAAAAAAGCGTTATCGGTCTTTATTTCCGTTACCGTGATCTGTTTTTCGCTTTGCTCCTGTTTGGGAACGAAGCTTCCTTCGGGTTCGTCGTCGGTAAAGGGTGACGGCTCCGGGACTCTTTCAGGCTCAAATGTCTCAAGCGGGAATTGGTCGTCGAATGTCAATGCATCCTCAAAGGACGGAGATTTAAGCAGCGGCGGCACATCGGATATTTCGCCGTCAGGCGGTGGATCGGGCGGTGCTTCATCGGGAACCGCCACCTCACCTGCGGGCACATCATCGGGAAATAGTTCGCACACCGTAAAGCCGCTTCCCAATTCGGAAAAATGGTATTATGTTAACTTAACGCAGCCCCAGAGGTATATTTATTCCAAGATACATTCGTACCTGACTTCCTTCGGCAGTGACTACATTAAGCTTGACGGAATGAGCTGCACGCTTGACGACATAACGATAGCGGACGCGGCAATAAGAGCGGATTTTCCCGATCTGTTCTGGATACCGGGTTCATACTACATATCACAAAGCGGAGAGGTGCTGAGCATAGCATATACGCGAACGGGGGTGGGCCCGGGATACATAGCGGGCAAAAGCGAGGCGGCCAAAATGTCTTCGGCAATGAATGCGGAAGTAAAAGGTTTTCTTGCCTCCCTTAAAAGCGGGATGAGCGATTATGACATTGAGCTTGCCGCTCATGATTGGATAGCCCAAAGGATCACATATAACCATTCTGCGGCAGCGGATCCCGATTCGCATCCGCTTGCCTTTACCGCTTACGGCGCTCTTGTTGAGGGCAGTGCCGTTTGTGAGGGATATGCCAAGGCGATGAAGCTTTTGCTCAATTCAGCGGGTATACATTGCATAACCGTGACCGGAACACTTTCGAATCAGGGACACATGTGGAATATGGTCAAGGTCGGCGGAAAGTGGTACAATGTCGATGTCACCTCCGATGACGGCACCGCCGGTCTTTATCATCACTATTTTAATCAGACCGACGAGCATATGCAGGGTGCTACATACAAATTCGATCCCGATTTTTCCGATGAAATATTGGACGGCGAATCCTTCAATCTCAAGCGTCCGAAAGCGACTGCAACGGATTACTGTTATTACAGGATGACAGGGTACACGGTTATGACCCTCTCTCCAGATAAGACATTTGTCGAGGCGGTGAAAAGAGCAAAAGCCGACGGCAGAAAAGATCTTGAGATATACATCGACAAGTCGGTAAATGTGCTTGAGTTTGATTTTGACAAGTATATTTCGGCGGCGCTGCCGTCGCTGGGGCAGCTCGGGATAACATCACTCAATATGACGGAGTTTCCGGGCTTCCCGAGAAACTATTCGGTCAGGTGGCAATAGTAAGCAAGCGGCGATCGGGTGCCGTGTATATGCTGCACGGTATGTGATGCACGATATCAGACAGACGGTATCTGACAAACGGTATCTGACTTCACTTGAAGGACGGCATGACCGACGGCAGCGCCGACCGCGCCAAAGGCGCGGCAAACGGGCATCGGGATCTTTCGTTTCTTTGAAGGGTTTGATCGTTTGATAGGTTGCGTTTTTATCGCATTCACTCTGTTGCCCGTTTTGCGCCCCGCGAAGCGGGGCGCGCGGCGCTGCCGTCGGTCATGCCGTCCTTTAAGCGGAATACATATATAACGATGAGCCCGTCGCAAAAGCGACGGGCTCAAAGTTTGCCCCTAAACGAATATCACGGGGGCATGGCGTGTTATTTGAAGAGCTTTGATGCGGACACGGGTTTGCCGTCCTTAAGAAACTCAAGGTGAAGATGGGCGGGATCGAGGCATTCCGAGGGTACTGTATCGAGCGATCCGATAAGAGTGGTCGAGCTGACCTTATCGCCCTTTTTCACATTCACATTTTCTTTAAGACCGCAGTAGCGGGCAATAATGCCGTTTCCGTGATCTATTACGATCACTGTCCCGAGCAAGCTGTCCTTTTTGATCTCGGTCACAATACCGTCACCGCACGCCTTTACATTGGAGGATTCTGCAGATGTTATGTCAACCGCAGCGTGGAGTCTGTAATCACTGTAAGTGTTGGAAAATTGAAGAGAGGTGTCGCTGAAGTCCTTATAAATTTTACCCTGCTGCATAGGCATCAGGAAAAAGGAGGCAACAGGTGCGGCATCGGTGGCCGCCGGGTCGGTCTTGGGCTCGCTCACCGTCTTTGAAGGTGTGTTTTTACTTTCGTTCGGCGTTTTGATCTCGTTATTCCTGCTCGGTGTCGAGGAAACGGGATCGGGTTTGTAGTTTGAAGATACTTTGCTTTCGTTTGAACTGTTTTTCACCTGAACGCCGTCGAGTGACGAAAAGGCAGCCCAGGAAGCGATTCCGATCGCAAGGAGGCAAACTGCACATACGGCATAGAATCCTTTGCCCGCGCGCATATTGCGGTGCTTTCTGTCCTCGTCATCTTCATCGGTCGGGTTCAGTATATCTTTATTCTTATCGTTCATTTTTATTCTCTTTCCGCTTGCGTTTTTTTACACATAAATATTATCGGCAGAGATGATTAAAAATAAACTTAATTTTTTTGTTAAAAAATTCTTTACAATCTGTCAACAATTTGGCGGCGGTTGTCCGTTATAATAAGACCATGCAAAGAACACAAGGGGAGCCGCACCCCGCGCTTTGCATGATCTACCCTCCTCAAATAAACCCCTTAGCAGAAAAAGCCCCGCCGAAAGGCGGGACTTTTTCTTTTTAATGTTACTATGGTTACATCGCTTGACAAGGGCACACAGCCCTTTGTCGTGTGCGATGGATAAGTAAAAG
>CAKRVQ010000031.1 GCA_934408795.1 uncultured Eubacteriales bacterium | reverse complement strand
GCTTTCTATAGCCTTTATTGCGGTATCTGCAAAGTCCTTTATGGAGCAGAACCACTGTTCCGTCGCGCGGAAGAGTATCGGGGATTTGCATCTCCAGCAGTGCGGATACTGGTGGACTATCTTTTCGGTCGCAAGAAGTGTACCGTCTTCACTCATTCTCTTCGCGATCGCCTTGTTTGCTTCATCGGTCGTAAGACCCTCAAACTCTCCCGCCTCGGCGGTAAGAACGCCTTTGGAATCTACCGGAACGACGATTCCTACGCCCTCATACCTGCGGCAGACTTCAAAGTCGTCAACACCGAATCCGGGCGCGGTATGAACGCAGCCGGTACCGCTTTCAAGGGTCACATGGTCGCCGACTATAACAAGCGAATCCCTGTCCATAAACGGATGGCGGGCAACGGTATATTCAAGTTCGGAGCCCTTGAAGGTCCCGAGGAGCTTTGCCTCTTCTATTCCCGCTTTTCGGAGCACTCCGTCCGCAAGCTCGGTCGCCATGATGTAGTATTCTCCGTTTGCCTCATAGACGCCGTAGTCATACTCGGGTCCGAGACAGATCGCAAGGTTTCCTGGAAGTGTCCATGTGGTGGTCGTCCATATTACATAATATGTTTTGCCGAGATCGACACCGAGACTCGCGAGCTTGCCTTTGTCATCCTTTATCGGGAATTTGACATAGACCGAGTAACAGGGATCATTGGCATATTCGACCTCCGCCTCGGCGAGCGCCGTGCGGCATTCGGGGCACCAATAAACAGGCTTGAGTCCCTTGTAGATATAGCCCTTTTCCGCCATTCTTCCGAATATCTCGACCTGCTTGGCGACATACTCGTTCTTGAGCGTCATATAAGGATCATCCCACTCGCCGAGCACACCGAGACGCTCAAACTGCCTTCTCTGACTGTCGGCAAATCCGATGGCAAACTCACGGCATATTTTGCGGAGCTCAAGCGGAGATATCTGTTCACTCGACTTCATACCCGCTGCCTTTCGCGCCTTGAGCTCGGTAGGCAGACCGTGAGTGTCGTAACCGGGCACATAAGGTGCCTTGAAGCCGGTCATATTTTTATACCTGACGACAAAATCCTTTAATGACTTATTGAGGGCGGTTCCCATATGAATTATGCCGTTTGCATAGGGGGGACCGTCATGAAGGACATAAAGCGGCTTACCTTCGTTCAGTCTCATAAGCTCATCGTAAACATTGTTTTCCTGCCAGGCTTTCAATGCTTCGGGTTCCCTGGCGGGAAGTCCTGCCCGCATGGGGAAATCCGTAACCGGCAGATTGAGTGTTTTATTGTAATCCATTTTAACACGGGACTCCTTGCTGTTAATTATTGCTATACCTATACCGTCGATTGACAAGGGCAAACCGCACGCAATCAGGACTCCGACTTCATAACGGGCTCGTCATCTTCAAATGTATATGTTTTTACTTTTGCTTCCGATCCGGCATCCTTTGCCTGACCGTCGTGCGCAGACTCCTTATGTAACGGAGCTTCAACCGGGGTTCTTCTGAAATCGTATGCCGGTCTCCTGTCTCCGCGGTCAAATGAGGAGACGGAAGGGGCGTCGGGTATCTGCTTCAGCAGATCCGCCTGCTCGGACAAAAGGGAGGAAAGCTGCTTTTTGAAAGCGGCAGTGTCGGAACGCAGCTTTTCAAGGCGGGCACGCTCCTTTTCAACGCTCTCCTTAGCCTCTTTCACAAGTGCTTCGGCCTTCTCGGTCGCGTCGCTTATCACCTTCGATGCCTTCTCGTCGGCAGCCTTTTTATCAGCTTCGATCCGCTCGCGGGCTATCGACATTGCCTGCTCGCATTTGGCATCGATCTCGGATTTCTTTTCTTTGGCATCGGCAAGCAGCTTTGCTGCATTGTCCTTTGCATCCTTCTCCACCTCATCAGCCACCCGCTGTGCGGCAACAAGAATGCTCTGTATGCCCGACTGCGATACCGCGTTGCTGCTCAGCTTGTCCTCAAGTTCGCGGTTGCGTATATCATAGTCTTTCATCTTGAGCGCCATGTTTTCTATCTGAACGGCGATCTCGTCAATAAACTCATCGACCTCGGACTGCTTGTACCCGCCCATTGCGGTCTTGGTAAAACTTATGCTTCTTATTTCATCAGGTGTACGCATATTCGTCCCTCCGATAAATTCTATATGTACATAAACCGACGCTCGGCGGCGAAAAGACACTCCTTCTCAACTGCCGAGTCAATACTGTCGGATTACAGATACATGGTTCCGTTTTCCAGCTCTTCGAGAACCAGATCCCCGGTCACATCCACATTTGAGGGGGTTATGATAAAGGTGCTGTTTGCCACCCTTTTTATCTGACCCTTGTTTGCATAGGCGACACCGCTTAAAAAGTCAATGAGTCTCTTTGCCGAGTCTTTGCTTGCGGACTCAAGATTAAGAACTACCGTCTTTTTTGCGCAAAGATGATCCGCGATCCCGGGAGCATCTTCAAATCTTTCGGGCTTTACGAGGACGACCTGTATCCCGCCGTTCCCTCCGACCGATGAAGGTCTCTTTACAGGCTCGGAGAACGAAGCCTTATCTCCCTTCTTTGTACCGAAATAATCCTCTTCCTCGTCCTTTTCGGTATCATATTCCTCATCATCATAGTAATCATCGTCTTCGGTTACCAGATTTTTGAATTTATCGAACAGTCCCATTTTTTTAACTCTCCTTAAGTTTTATATATTCTGCTTCCGAAAAGTGCGGTGCCTATTCTCACGATGTTGGCTCCGCATTCGACGGCGGGCACATAATCGCCCGACATACCCATCGAAAGATATACCATACTTACATTATCCATTTTTTCTGCTTCAATGTCAACAAACAGTTTATACATTTTTTCAAAAAACGGCTTTATTTCTTCAACTTTTTCAACGGCAGGGGGTATCGCCATCAATCCTTTGATCGAAACGGCGGGTAAGACGGAGATTTTTCTCACCGCGTCGGCGACCTCCGTTACAGAAAATCCCGACTTTGACTCCTCGCTTCCGACATTGACCTCTATGAGCACATCCATATGCCGATTCTGCTTTTCGCACTGACGGGATATTTCCTCTGCCAGCTTGATCGACGACACCGAGTGGATCATACTGACCATCGGCAGGACATCCTTCACCTTATTTGTCTGAAGATGCCCTATAAAGTGTATCTGTGCCGACTTGTCGATCTCCGCGTATTTTTCCTTAAGTTCCTGAACGCGATTTTCGCCTATGACCCGAATGCCCTTTGATATCGCGTAGTTTATCAGCGATGCGGGCACCGTTTTCGTGGCGGCAAGCAGGAGCACCGAATCCTCGGGTCTCCCTGTCCGCCTCTCTGCCGAATGAATATCCGACTTTATCCTTTCGTATGCTTCATCAAAGCAACGCTTTCTCTCGGACATTTCCTCAGCGTTGTCATTCAACAAGCTTTCCGTCATACAGATTTCTTCCCTTCACAACGATCTCATCGTAAAGCCTAAGCGAGTCTTCCTTAGCCGTTTCCTGCTTCACAATGGTATACTTGCCTGTATAGAGCGTTTCGACCTCGGCAAATTTCAACTGGTTGTTGCGGTAAACATATACGCCGCTCTTGCCGTTTTCGAATTTTATCGCCCTGTTGTCCACCTTGAGACCCGAATAGTGATCTTTTACGACGGTAACGGGCAGGGTGCGAAGTCCGGCAAGCTCCTCGCTGACCGTTTTGCAGGTGAACACTATCACCGACTTGTCCTTGCTGCCCCTGTTCACGCATTCGACGGTAACAGGCAGCTCTGTATATCCCTCAATAGAGGTTTTCAGTGTCATGGAAGCGCCCTGCTTGACAGACAACGAATAATCATAAGGCACGGTCACGGCTATGTACCACTTGTAATCGGATACAATCTTGCAGACCGCATCCGCACTCGGTGTGACCGGCTTTACCGATGATATGCTTTCGGGTGTTATCTCATCAAGCTTTTCAAGATCAAATAATCCCTCATATCCGTCAACGACCGAAATAAAGTACCCCGAGCGATCGGTCGTCACAGTTCCCGTCTTGCCGTTGTAAAGGGCGGCATAGCTTGCCTTTTGCTGCTCAAGAGATGATATCAGCATATTAAAGTCGGTGACCGCTCCCGTAATTATGCTTTTTCGGTTCATATAATTACAGAGCTCGTCATCCGAAGTGAAATTTATGCTCTTTTTGGTTCTCTGACGCTCGTTCAGCAGCTCGGTCAGAGCGGAAAAGACCTTTGATTCAAGCAGCCCTGCATCAGCCGCATAAAGATCGTTGTAGGTCTGGGTATCCTTTAATGTGTTTATATCATCGGTGAGCTTTTGGACTTTAAGATAAGCATCCGCCGCCTCGGCAGTAGGGAAAATATTTGCCACAACGCCGTTCTTTGCCACCTTGCTGCCTTCCTTGCAGGGATAACTTATCACCCCGCTTGCACTTGAATGTATGACCGTCTCATCTCTTATCACAAGCCCCGGGCAGTCGATGCCGTCGTAATAATCGACCTCGGTGACGGTTTCCGTGGTAAAAGGACTGTAAAACGCCTTATACATCTGGTGAAAAACGGTAAGCACGGTAAAAGCCACTGCGATGATCTTTACCGCCTTAAGTATTTTTTTGCTCACAGTGCCTCACTCCCGTCCGTTTTTTATTCAGCCGTTTTTTTTCGAT
The DNA here is from genome assembly GCA_934408795.1 of uncultured Eubacteriales bacterium. GTDB lineage: Bacteria > Bacillota > Clostridia > Oscillospirales > Acutalibacteraceae > RGIG7384. The sequence continues at coordinate 3,847 of CAKRVQ010000031.1, read as the reverse complement.
TTTTGCTCGGCTGTTTTTGCTCAGCCGTTTTTGTTCAATGGCTTTTGTTCCGTCGTTCCTGTCTCGCCGACTTTGCTCCGTTTTCTTTGTTTCACGGCTTTTGTACAGCCGTCTTGCTGCGCCGAACGGCAAAACAGTACCGCTTGACCGCAATCTTTGCATTTACCGATCCGAACGGCTGCCGGATGCGAATTGCGGAAGAGACGATCTTATATACCGCTCGGCCTCTCCCGTCGGATCATCGCACTCATCCATATATATCCAATAAATATCCTTGTTTCGATTGAACCATGTGAGCTGACGCTTGGCGTATCTCCTGGTCGCTCTCTTTAGATTTTCCGCTGCCTCGTCGAGCGATATGCTGCCGTCGATAAAAGGATATATCTCCTTATGCCCTATCGCCTGCACCGCCGTTGCGCCGAGCCGACTCCTGAGCCGCTTTGCCTCTTCGACAAGACCGCTTTCAAGCATTCTGTCGACCCGCTCGTTTATGCGCCCGTAAAGCTTTTCCCTGTCCTTATATGTAACTCCGATAACGGCGCTCGTGTAAGGCGATTCCTTTTCGCGTGACATTTTGTTGAACTCGGAGGGGGTGATACCGTGAAGCTCATATACCTCAAAGGCGCGTATGATCCTTTTCCTGTCATTCTCATGAAGTCTTGCCGCGGTCTCGGGATCGATAGCACGAAGTTTTTGGAGCATATCGGCGTATCCCGCCCTTTCGGCTTCTTCGGTGAGTCGGCGGCGAAGAGCCCCGCCGTCCGACGGCTCATCGGAAAATGTCCTGCCGCATAAAAGCGAATCAATATACAATCCCGTACCGCCTACTATGCAGGGGAGTCTCCCCTCTTCGGCGGCCGAAGATATCTCTTTTGAAGCAAGGTTTACATAATCTGCAACCGAAAAGCTTTCATCAGGCTGCTTTATGCCGAATAACCTGTGCGGCGCCGACCGTCTTTCCTCAGGATCGGGCGCTGCCGAGGCTATTTCCATCCCTTCGTATATCTGCATCGAATCGGCACAGATGATCGTAAGATCAAACCTTTTTGCAAGGGAACACGCGAGCACGGTCTTTCCCGACCCCGTCGGTCCTACAACGGCTGCAACCCCTATCCTTCCGTTATTCGCCGCAGCCATCACTGTATCCTTCCGAACTGTTTTTCAAGCTCTTTTTCGGTGATCCTTATCGCCACGGGCCTGCCGTGCGGACAGTACATTATTTTGTTGTCCGACAAAACCCTTTTTGCCAATTCCTCGCACTCGGGCGCAGTCGTCACATTGCCCGCCTTTACCGCGGCGCGGCAGGCAATACGATGATATATGTCGTCGGTTCCGGCGGCAAGCGCCTTGCCCGATTTTCTCAGACTGTCTGCAATTTCGGCGATCAGGTCGGCAGTCTTTTCGCCGACAAGCATCGAGGGCACCGAGCGCACCGTGACTATGCCGTTGCCGAAATCGTCGATCTCAAAACCCGCGGCATCAAGCTCGTCAATATGGGTCACTACGGCATCGTAATCCTCTTTTGAAAGCGAAACATTCTCGCCCGTCAAGAGGCACTGCCTGTCGCTTCCTGCGTCCTTTTTCAGTCCCTCAAACAGTATCCTTTCATGCGCGGCGTGCTTGTCGATAAGGTAAAGCTCTTTTCCCTTTTCGACTATTATGTACGTTCTGAATGCCTCTCCTATCAGCCTGACCTCGGGAGTCGGTTCGACCGCGCGGACCGAGGCATCTTTTGCCGATGCTGCCGACCCACCATCCTCCCGATACGGATTTTCCGCCGATCCCGTTGACACTGCTGCTTCCGACGATACAAACGCCGTTCCCGTTGACGCTGCCGCTGCGGCAAATGCCTTTTCATCTGCAAGCTCACCTGCTGTTACTGCCGCATCCGTTGACGATGCTGCATTCGCCCGCGCAGCCGCATTTGTCGACGCAGCAGATCCCGTTATCGTTGACGCCCCTGTTGTTGCGCAGTTTCCGCCCGCGGCGCCCGCCATCGTATAATTTTTGCCTGCCGTGCCTATTATCGCACGGTGAATTTCGGACGATCCGCCCCCGTTGTATGCGACTTCGGGAGAGGCTACTCCGAACTGGGGGCTTTTGCCGACTTCACGCCTTATGACGGTTCCTCCGACAACGGCACCTTGATTTTTGCCGTTGAGTTCACTTATCATCTTCGAAGGTGAGGTGAACCGATCGTTTTCCGTATATTCCTTAACGGGAGCGGAAAGAACGGTCTGCATATATTTTTCCACCGGCATCTCGGTGAATGCTTTATTCGTCTTGCCGCCTATACTCATTGAGGGTCTGCGGTCATTACTCGCAAGCGCGGTTTTGTCCGCATAATTGACTGCGTTGAAATTTCGCCTCTCATCCGAAAATCGGACCTCCGTCTTGGCGGGATGAACATTCACATCCACCGCGCCGAACGGTACAGTAAGGTTCACTACCGCATACGGATATTTCCCCACCATAGCGGAATTTTTATATGCCTGATCGAGTGCGGCGGCAACCGTTCCCGAACGGACAAATCTTCCGTTCAGGAAAACATATTGACCGCTCCTCGTCGGCTTGCAGGCAACGGGCAGGCAGGTAAGACCCGACGCCCTTATGCCTTCGTATTCGCCGTCAAACGGAATTGACGACGCATGGTATTCTTTGCCGCAAACGGCATAGACCGCATCGCTCAGGTTTCCGTTTCCGGAGGTGTTCAGGACCGTCACCCCGTCCCTTATGAATCGGACGGCGACCTCCGGGTGTGACAGGGCTATCCTGTCCATCACCGCCGCAACGGCATTTGCTTCGGTAACATCCTTTTTTAAGAATTTCATTCTTGCAGGCGTGTTATAGAAAATGTCACGGACCGTTATGACCGTGCCGTCCGCGCATCCCGCCTCTTCCAGCACAACGGTCTCTCCGCCCTCTATAACGCACCTTGTACCGAGATCGATCTCCCTCGGCTTTGTGATCATCTCGACCCTTGACACCGCGGATATCGCGGCAAGCGCTTCGCCCCTGAAACCGAGGGTCGATATACAGTCGAGGTCGCTCCCGCTTTTTATCTTGCTGGTAGCGTGCCTCAAAAACGCCTTCGGAACATCCTCGGGAAATATTCCGCTGCCGTCGTCGGTGATCCTTATAAAGGTGACACCGCCGTTTTTGATCTCAACGGTCAGCTTTTTTGCTCCCGCATCTATTGAGTTCTCAGCCATTTCCTTTATTGCCGAAGCGGGTCTTTCCACAACTTCGCCGGCAGCTATCAGTTCTGCCACACTTTTCGGTAATACATTTATTCTTGACATACCGCGAACGGTGCCTCCTTCCTTATTGTCGGCTCACGCACAACCCGTCGTCAGACATCCTTTGCCTTTCTGCACAGATCGTTCAGCGCCGTCATACACTCAATCGGTGTGAGCGTGTTTACATCTATATTTTTGATCTCCTGCAGCAGCTGCTCGCCGTCGTCGGACAGTGCGAGAGGCATCTGAACGCTCTCCCGTTTTATGATCGGAGCGCTCGCCCTGCCGTCCTCCTCAAGCTGATGCAGCACCTGCTTTGCCCTTGTTATGATCACATCGGGGATGCCCGAAAGCTTCGCGACCTCAATGCCGTAGCTGTCGTCTGCCCCGCCGCGCACTATACGGCGCAGGAATGTGATATCATCGCCTTTTTTGCGGACCGCTATGTTGTAATTCTTTATACCGTCAAGCTGACCCTCCAACGCGGTAAGCTCGTGATAATGCGTGGCGAACAGTGTTTTGGCGCCGAGCTTCTTTGTATCGGAAACATACTCCACCACCGATCTTGCTATCGCCATACCGTCATAGGTGGAGGTGCCTCTGCCTAT
>CAKRVQ010000030.1 GCA_934408795.1 uncultured Eubacteriales bacterium | reverse complement strand
TGCGGCGTCCTTACCTCTTGAGGCAAGGATCTCTATCGGCATACACCCCTCATAGACCTGAAGCTCTTTATCGATATCGTGCAGCTCCGCCCGCTCGGCGGACACAAGTTCGGATATGAATTTTTCGTATTCTTCCTTATTGAACGGACAGTTTACATAATCTCCGTCATCACTTGTTCCCCTGTCGTATCTTGAGGCGGTGAAAGCTTTGGTAAAGTCTATACTTTCCGCAGTCACTATGGGTGCCGCGGCATCGTAAAAACTGAGGTATTCTTCCCCGCAAAGCTTTTTTATTGCATCCGTGAGCCCTCCCACGGTAAGCGGACCCGTCGCTATAACGGTCGCGTCATAACCCTCGGGCAGATCGTCGATGCGTTCCCGTCTGACGGTTATTCCGTCCGTTTCCGATATTTTTTCGGTCACAAGACGGGAGAACAGATCCCTGTCCACCGCAAGGGCTCCGCCCGCAGGAACGCGGCTCTTATCCGCCGCTTCAAGGCAGACACTGCCGAACCGTCTCATTTCAAGCTTTAAGAGTCCCGCTGCCGAACCGAGTCTTTCCGCCTTCAGCGAGTTGGAGCACACCAGTTCGGCGAAGCCGTCGGTCTTATGAACGGGAGACCTGTCGGTCGGACGGCATTCGAAAAGGTCGACCTTTGCTCCCGCTTTTGCCGCGGCATACGCCGCTTCGCAACCCGCGAGTCCCGCTCCGATAACAGCTGTTCTCATTTCTCGGAAGCCTTTCTTGACGACGCCCGTTCACGGGTATAACCGCAGCCCTCGGTCAGGCAGACAAGGGCTCCTTTTTTCTTGAAGAGGGTCTTTTTGCAGTTGGGGCAGATCTCATTCGTCGGCTCGTCCCACGACATAAATCCGCACTTCGGATTGTGTTCGCAGCCGAAATAGGTGTATCCCTTTTTCGATCTTTTCTTGAGGATCTTACCGCCGCACAGAGGGCAGGCGCCCGGCATTTCGGTAACGATCGGTTTTGTGTTCTTACACTCGGGGTAGCCGGGGCAGGCAAGGAATTTTCCGAATCTGCCTGTCTTCTCAACCATTTTTCTGCCGCACAGTTCGCAGACGACATCGGTCTCCACATCGGGGACCTTGACGCGCACGCCGTCCATAGCCTTTTCGGCGCTTTTGAGGGTTTTGTCAAAATCGTCATAGAACTCTCTGATGACGCTCACCCAATCCTCGTCTCCCGCCTCGATCTTATCAAGGTTGGACTCCATCTCGGCGGTGAATTTAACATTGACTATCTTCTTGAAATATTCGATCATCAGTTCGGTGACCGTTTCCCCGAGCGGGGTGGGTTTAATGGATTTCTTTTCCTTCTCGATATATTCGCGGTTTAGGATATTTGCAAGTATCGGAGCATAGGTTGCAGGTCTTCCTATGCCGTTTTCTTCAAGCGCTTTTATAAGGGTGGCTTCATTGTATCTCTGCGGAGGTTGCGTAAAGTGCTGATTTCCTCCGAGCTCCTTGAGCTTGGGCTCGTCGCCGACGGAAAGCTCCGGCAGGGCTCCGCCCTCCTCATCCTTTTCATCCTTGCCCTCGACATACAGTGCGGTGTAACCGTCAAATTTGACCGTGAAGCCGTTTGAGCGAAACACATAATCTCCGCAGGTGATATCTACGCTCACGGTGTCCATTAAGCACGCCGCCATCAGCGATGCGATAAAGCGGTCCCATATAAGCTTATACAGTTTATACTGTTCGGCGGTAAGGACCCCTTTGAGCGATTCGGGCGTGATCTCGATGACCGCGGGTCTTATGGCTTCGTGCGCATCCTGAGCATTTGCCTTGCTCTTATAGTACCTCGGGGACTTCGGCAGATATTTTTCGCCGAAATTTTCCGAAATATATTTGTTTCCCGACGCTCTCGCTTCTTCGGAGATGCGGAGCGAATCGGTTCTCATATATGTGATAAGACCGGTGGAGCCCATCCCGGGGATATCCACGCCCTCATAAAGTTGTTGTGCTATACGCATGGTGCGCTGCGCGGTAAAATTAAGCTTACGCGATGCCTCCTGCTGTAAAGCGGATGTGTTGAAAGGCGGTGCGGGCTGGCGTGTCTTGACCCCTTTTTTCACATTTGTGACAACAAAAGGCTTGCCCTCGATCGCTTTAAGAAGGTTGTCGGCATCCTCCTTGCAGTGAAGCTCTGTCTTTTTGCCTTTCGTATCGGTAACGAGCTTGGAATCGAAGGTCTTTTTATCCTTTATGAGTTTTGCGTCTATTGACCAGAACTCCTCGGGCACAAACGCCCTGATTTCCTTTTCCCTGTCGACTATCAGGCGAAGGGCGACCGACTGCACGCGTCCCGCCGAGAGACCCTTTTTGACCTTTTTCCAAAGCAGCGGTGATATTTTATAGCCGACAAGTCTGTCCAGCACGCGGCGCGCCTGCTGCGCGTCAACAAGATCCATATTGATCTTCTTGGGATTTTCCATTCCCTTGAGAACTCCGTTTTTCGTTATCTCATTGAAAGACACGCGGTTCTCGCTGCCGAGATCCAGCCCCAGCATGGTCGCGAGGTGCCACGATATTGCCTCACCCTCCCTATCGGGGTCGGTTGCAAGATAAACTTCGTCGCTTGCCGCGGCTGCTTTTTTGAGCCCTGAGATAAGCTCTCTTTTATCTGCCATATTTACATACTGCGGTTTGAAATCATGCTCGACATCTATTCCGAGTTTTGACTTCGGGAGATCCCGCACATGACCCTTTGACGCCATGACCTCAAAGCCGCTTCCGAGATACTTTTTTATGGTCTTTGCCTTTGAAGGTGACTCCACAATTACAAGCTTGGACATTTTCTCCTCCGAAAAGATAAATATTTCATCGGTTCCCCGTTAAGTCGACGAGAATCGAACCCGCCCCAAACGGCATATTTCGGCGCATTTTCACTTGTCGTCTTTATAAGGTGAAACTGCCGTGCGGGGATGATACCCCGTTACATTATAATAAAGGAACCGTTCTGTGTTTTTTTGACAGGTCGTTACAACCTTTTATATCTGCCTCCCGGCAGTGCGGTTATAAGACCCATTATTTCAAGTTCGGTAAGCGCCGACACCGAATCGGCCGCTCCGCATCCTGCGGCATCTACGGCATCATCCGCCGTAAACGATTCGCCGAGGTCGGACAGGTATATCCGTCTTGCAGCCTCGCTCAGCGATGAGATAAGCGCTTCATCAGGTTTTACGGTAGGTGCCGAGCGATCTGCCGATGAAGAACATTTGCCTTCCCCGGCGGTGCCCGAGGTTGTGCCTTTGCCGTCACCTCTTCCGGTCCTTTCGGACTTGCGGCCCGCCGATTCGGTATGCACTCCCAACGAAAGTCCCGCCGAAACGAAATCCGCTTCGCTGCACCTTATGTCGTTCGCCTTTTCAAGGTCTATCCTTGACGAAAACAGCGGATAGTATTCCTCCAAAATGTCGGCAACCGACAAAAGCGGACGGGCTCCGTCCCTGAACAGAAGATTTGAGCCCTCATAATGCTCGTCGGACGGATTTCCCGGTATCACGAACACATCTCTGCCCTGCTCGTTGGCGCAATTTGCGGTTATCAATGCGCCGCTGCGCTTGCCTGCCTCGACAACGACTGTTCCGCAGCCCAGCGCGGACAAAAACGATTGCGCTGAGGATATGTGAATTTTGAAGGACGATGGTCGGGCGGATACTCACTTATAAGGCATCCGGATCTTGAAATCTCTTCCCTGAGTTCTTCATTCTCCTTCGGGTAATTGTAGTTTATACCGCATCCGAGCACGGCTACGGTCCTGCCGCCGCACGAAAGCGCCCCTCTGTGTGCCGCGGAGTCGGTTCCCACCGCTCCTCCGCTGAGGATGATACAACCTGCCGCAGCAAGCCTTCTTGAAATGGAAAATGACGATCGCGCACCGTAATCCGAGACCTTTCTCGGTCCCACGACCGTGACCGCACATTCGGAATCAATATCGGGAAATTCACCCTTTATATAAAGCAGAGACGGCGGCGAATCCGTTTCGGCGAGACGCCTCGGATATTTATCTTCACCGTAAGCAAGAAGCGATATCCCGAGACGGTCGCAGGCGTTCATAACATCGGCGACATCCCTGTCCGAGACCCTCTCAAGTCTTCCCTTTGTCACCCCGCTGAGCGGAAATGCCGCCTCTCCGTGCGCATCATAATAATCAAAAAACTCCTTCGGCGACGAAAATCTGTCGAGGATCCTCCTCGCCGTCTTGCTGCCGAAACCGAAAACAAGCTGCAGCCTGACATCATATTCAGTTGCCGTTTTTCCCACCTCTCCTTTTATCCCGACCGAGGGTGATACCGCGGGGCTCGTCATCGGGGTTTAGGTCCGCCGCGCTCCGTTTGAGTGTTTTGCGGGCGGCACCGCGCGACCCCGCAGGGGGTCGCGAAAACGGGGGCATCAGCTCCCGCCGTCCGCTTTTCCTTTTAGTCTCGGCGAACCCCACCTTTGCGCCGGGCAAAAGCACCGAGCCCCCGTTTTGTGCCGCGCTCGAAGAGCGCGGCGCGGCGCCGCCCGCCCTCAAAATTTCGGGGTTCCGATGCCGAGCGGCTCCTCGGTTGTCCGCCTTGACGAGACCCGTTTCTATCGGCTTTGTTTGCCGTTTTGAGCCGCCCCGGTCATTTCCCATATAAACAAGGCTGCCGCTGCCGCCGCATTTAGCGACTCGCTTTTGCCTGTCATTTTTATGCCGACCCTTTTATTTGCAAGTTTTATCGCATCATCGGTAAGTCCGTTTCCCTCATTACCTATCATTACCGCAGTGCCTCTGCCGAGTACGGTCTCCCCGAGGTATTCGTCCGCACCCCTGACAACGGCGGCAACTATCGACATCCCCTCGGCTTTAAGACCGCTCATCGTATCAAGAAAGTTTTCGGTCACAATCACGGGAAGTCTGATAAGACTGCCCATTGCCGAGCGCTGCGCCTTTGGAGAATACGGGTCGCACCCCGATCCCGATACAATAATACCATCGATTCCGAGCGCTTCCGCAGTTCTTGCGATCGCGCCGAGATTGGAAGGATCCTGCGCGTTTTCAAGGGCGATATACCTGCCGTGACGATCTATATTTGCGGTTTTCAAAGTCGGCTTTACCAACACTGCAAACATACCCTGCGGTGAGACGGTATCGCTGAGCTTACGGAAGGTGTCCTCACTCGTGATACGGACCTCATCCGCGGCTTCGGAGATCTGCCGAACGGAGTCCGCATATTCTTTCGCCGCCTTTTCCGTGTAGAAAAAACTCTTTATACGGCAGCCGCTCCTAAGGGCCTCCTCGCAAAGGCGAACACCTTCGACGCAGAAAAGACCCGCCTGTTTTCTCTCTTTTACCGAGGTTGCCAGCTTTGCCGCATATTTTACGACCGTACTGTTTTTGCCTGCCTCGCTTACCGTTCCGACCGTTTTACTCACCGCCTTTGCTTTCGCCTTCGCATACCGATCCAAAATATAATATTCAAATTAGATATTACCACAACGACGGCAAATTTTCAATAGCAGACTGTTGAAAATAAAGACAAGCCGAGGAAATTCGGGTCGAGGACGGCTTTTCCTGCATCGGCGGATTTTCGGCCGACCGACATTGAAGCCGCCCTTACCCTCAGCACCGCCTCTGCATCGCCCCGATCTTTACCGCCCGCGGCTTTGCAACACGGATCCGCCGCGCATATCTTGATGCGGATATCTTAACGCGAATGTCTTAACGCGAATGTCTTAACGCCTCCGCCGCCCACCGCCGCGCACTCCCTGTGCGCACCGACGGGCGGCTGCCGACAAACACGACCCGATATAAAAACCCGACTTCGGCGGCGCACCCTGCGCGCCGCCGACCGTCCCTGCTCCGACTGTACCCACGGTAGAGTATAAAACCCACCCGCGTCCGCACCCTGCGCGGGCGCGAGGGAATGCGCGATCCGTCCTGTGAAAAGCGTGCAGCAGTGGGATGCCGCTGCCGGATTGTCCGTTTGGAAGAAAAAATAAAGCCGCCCGCCGACGCGCAGCGACAGGGTGGTATGCATGGCTCCCCGCCCGCGCCGACTCTACCCACGGCATAGTACAAAAAACGCCGCCCGTCGCACGCAAAGAGTGCGCGGTGGGCGGCGACAGTGAATGCGGCACCGGGTGGCTTTTTGCGGTGTGCGCTTTGCCCCGCGCATTCACAAGGTGGTATGCATGGCTCCCCGCCCGCGCAGGGTGCGGGCGGGGAGCCAGCCGTGAACCTCTCGTGCACCGAAAATCGATGAGCGGCAAAAGCGGCGGGGTTCAAGGTGAGACGGCGGTTAAGTATTTATTCCCGTCGGCAAAGCCGACACCTTACTTCTTCACTATGCACTTTTACTTATTACCTCCGCTTTGCGCGCCGCCGACCGCCCCGCTCCGACTCTACTCACGGCAGAGTATAAAACCCACCCGCGCCCGCACCCTGCGCGGGCGCAAAAAAGCGCTATCTATCCTGCAGAAAGCGTGCAGAGGGTGCCGCGATCGGATTGTTTGTTTGGAAGAAAAAATAAAGCCGCCCGCCATGCCGACTCTACCCACGGTAGAGTACAAAACGCCGCCCGTCGGCGCGCAAAGAGTGCGCGGTGGGCGGCGGATGCTCATGCCCGTTATCGTCAAAGAAAAAACGGCTCAGGTTCAAGGGTCCCCCCCTATTTACGCCGCGGCGCGCAGGGTGCGCCGCGGCGTAAATAGGCACCTTTTTGTTTGTTCAAAGAACCGTTTTTATGAGTGATGAATAGCGATATGTCTTTTGAACCCGCCGTAAAGAAAAAACGGTCATCGCACACCGTGTTCAGGTGTGTGATGACCGTGGCGCTTTCACTCTCGGAGAGGCTTTATTCCGTTCTGACTTTCATGTCAGCTGCGCTCGGATACCGTCCTCTCCACCCGACCGATATTCGGTTACAGTGACGCCTTTAATATTTCGAGGATATCCTCCTCGGTGAGCGGTGCCCATGCATTTTCAAGTCCCTCATTCACGGCAATATGGTGTGCCATTTCGGAGAGTCGGGACTCGTCTATCCCGACCGCGCGCAGATTCATCGGCATTCCGAACGATTCAAAGAGATCATAGACCGCGTCGATCGTCTTTTCCGCTGTCTCCATGTCGCCGAGTTTCGGGTCTATTCCGAAAATGTGCGTGCCGAAGCTTACAAAGCGCTCCGCGGTATCGTCATTCAGTATATGCCTCATCCAGCGGGGTGTCAGTATTGCAAGCCCCTCTCCGTGGGTTATGTCATAGTACGCGCTGAGAGCGTGCTCCATACCGTGGCAGGGCCATCCCGAGGGACTGTTGCCTATAGAAAGAATGCCGTTGCAGGCAAGCGAGCAGTCGACCATCATCTCTCCCCTGGCTTCATAGTTTTCGGGATCGGCAAGTGCCGCCTCGGCTGATTTTATGAGACTTTTTATCGCCGACTCGCACATGCCGTCGGTGAGGGAGGAATGCTCCTTGCAGAAATACTGCTCAATGATATGATTTATTGCATCTGCAGCGCCTGCGGCAGTCTGCTTTTTTGAAACCGAGAAGGTGTACTTCGGATCAAGAAAGGACACCGCCGGGAAAAGATGTTCATCGAGGTATCCGACCTTATCGTTTGTTTCGGTTCTGGAAATAACGCAGCCGCTGTCGTATTCCGATCCGGTGGCGGCAAGTGTCAATACATCAACAAGAGGCAGTGCCGCCTTTGCCTTTACTTTGTAGGTGATGAGATCCCACGGTTCACCGTCGTAGAGTGCACCGGCGCATATTGCCTTTGAACAGTCAAGCACACTTCCGCCGCCGACGGCAAGCACCGCATCGACATTATGCTCCTTACAAAGGCGAACGCCCTCCAGAACGCTTGTTGTATATTTGGGGTTGGGTTCAATACCCGAGAGCTCGTATATTTCAAAGTCGGCGAGCAATCTTTTGACCTCGTCGTAAAGACCGATCTTATTAATGCTTCCGCCGCCGTAGGTAAGGAGTATCTTCCTGCCGTAACGCGAAAGCTCCTCGGGCAATCTTTTGATCGCATTTTTGCCGAATACCAGCTTTGTCGGAGTGTGATAAACGAAATCCATCATTTTTGATCACCTTTCATTTTCTTGTTTTATTGTTTTATAAAACAGGCGGCTCCCACCGTCAGCCGAATGCAGGAAACGCCTTTTGTCTTCCCCGTCGACACGGCAAACGACCTCGCGGGAGCAGGGGTCCGTCAGATAAGCTTTTTTCCTTCCGAAAAAGCGTCTCCCGCCTTTTCGCCTATGATGAGGTATTCATTATTGAAAGGATCGAAGGTTATGGGTCTTACCTTTGACACATCGACCTTTCCGTTTTCGTCGAGCAAGGACTCGTCTACGCTTACATTTACTATTCTTCCCACAAGACGACCCGTTGCGGGCTCATAACTCACGAGCTCACATTCGACCGCAACACCGAGTTCATCTATCAGCGGAGCATCCACAAATTCGGATTTTGTTGTGTGAAATCCCGCCCTTGCGAGCTTGTCTTTCACCTTGTTTCCCGAAACGAGTCCCACATAGTCGCATTCGGCGGTATGAGCTGCATCCGCCATGCTCACGGTAAACGCCTTTCGCGCAAGTATGTTTTTTGTGGTTTTGTGACCGGCACTTATGCAGGCGGATATTTCATTATCGTCGCTGATTCCGCCCCATGCGGCATTCATTGCGTTCGGGGTGCCGTCCTCATCGTAAGCGGCAATAATGAAAACAGGTTGAGGATAGGTATAAGGTTTTGCGCCGAAGTTTTTTCTCATAGATATTACTCCTTTCGTTTCTTCGGAATCATTTTATTTAATGTGTCTTGTGTCCGCCGA
>CAKRVQ010000029.1 GCA_934408795.1 uncultured Eubacteriales bacterium | reverse complement strand
GTGCCCGACTGTGCCACCACAACGCCCTTTATCACTATCTGAAGCACCATATCCTGATTGGACTTCGACGGATTTGCAAAGTACAACTCTGCAATGCCGCTTGACAGATCTATGGTCACATTCGTTGTGTATGTAAGGCTTACGGCACCGCCGCCTTTTACCTGTGACAGTTTTGACTCGTTGCCGTCGCCGATATCCTCGGCATACTGCTCATTTTGCCTCGGCGCGTAGTCCGGAGCCAATGCAGGGGTCGCCGACCTGAAAAACAGTGCCCATATCGTCACGCAGACCGAAATAAGCAACAACAGGAGCAGCAGCAAAAGCAGCAGGAGCCGCTTCTTATTGTCTTTGTCTTTCTTCTGTTCGCCGCCTGTCATCGGTTACCGCCTCCTATCGTGGTGAGTTGCACAGTAATGTCGCCGAGCTTTTTCTTGCCGCTTCCCTTTATGCTTTCGGGTGCCAAAGAACGCAGTGCAAGTTTTGCGGTGACTTCCGCGCCGCTCTCCGTTCGATTGGGACCGGACGAAACGCCGCTGAAACTGCCTGTCAGGTTGTAGCCCGAGAACTCCACGTCCGCCGTAAAGCTGATCTCGACATTCAGAGCCACATTACTGTCGTTTCTCACCGTCAGCTTGTCTGCATCGGCGTCGGATGCCGTCCAGCCGCCGTTGTACTTATGTGTGTCGGGATCCCAGCGTCCTTCATTATAATCGAATTCCATTGCACCCCAGCTTATCGTAACAGAGATGCTTTCCGGGTAGTTACTGTAGGTGTTGTCGCTTCTGAAATAGACCGCCGCCGCATCGTACACGGGGTAGATATCATAGGGTTTATTTCCGTTGTCGATATCCTGCTTCCAAACGGCGCCTTCTCCGGTGCTTGTACTGCCGTTTACAAGATAGCAGACCTCACCTGAGGCAAAGACTGCATTGTCCTTGGCGATAGCCTTTACCGTTGTACTGTAGCTGCCGCCTCCGAAGGCCGAAGCCGCAGAATCGGTAAGAAAATAATTGTCGGTTATATTGGCTGCGGTATGGGTTCTCAGCCAGCCGATAACGGCACCGCAGCAGCTGCCGCCTCCGTTTTGCACCTTGCCGTAGTTATAGCAGTTGCGCATTATGCCTTCGCCGTTGTTCAGGTATCCCGACACGCCGCCGACATATCCGCCCGAGACATCCGTCTTTACCGACCCGTGGTTGGCGCAGTAGCGTATGGAAACATCATTGATATACCCTACAACGCCGCCTACGCAGTCCTTGGTTTTTTCACTGTAAACAGATCCGAAGTTCATACATTTGAAAGCATCGGAGCCGTCGGTAATATCACCTGCCACGCCGCCCATATGCTGAGTTTCATAGCTGCCGGTTCCGGTGACATCGACATACGAGATCAATTCCGAAAGTTTGGCATTATATGCCGAACCGACGATTCCTCCGATACGCTTGACCTCTCCGTTCGAGTGATCTCTTCGGACCGATACCTTTCCCTTAACGGTCAGCCCCGTGACGGCAGCGTTTTCGATAAATCCGAATAAGCCGACGCCCTCAACGGTTACATTTGCTTTACTTTCTCTTAAGATATAGAGATCCGATACCGTATATCCGTTACCCGTAAAGCTGCCCTTGTACCTTTTATCGGCAGTACCCACACCGGGGAAATTGCGCATTTTTGTTACACCCGCGTAATCAGCCGCCTGTCCGTCATTGCTTCCTTCAAGATCAATGTCCGCATTAAGCGCGGCGGCACTGTTCTGAGGAACGGTGCCCGAGTTTATCTGTTCGGCAAACCAGAAGAGCTGTCCGCCGTTCGAAATGAGGTATGTTCCGTTTGTCTGAACGGCAGGCTGCAATGCATCGCAGCAGGTGCAAAAGCCGTTGATATAGTTGTGATTTATATGATCCTTCTCGGCTGCGGAGTTCGAATAGGCATAGATATCGCTTTTTGCGGTACAGTCATGGTGCGCAAGGTTCCGCAACACGATTCCGCCTTCGTAAACCGGATAAGTATCATACGGTGTGTTCCCGTTGTCAATATCCTGCCGCCAGATCACATCTTCCGCAGAGGAGCTGCCGTTCACAAGGTAACAGACCTCACCGCTTTCAAAAGCCGCCGCTTCTTTCGCGTAAACCTTCGCGGTAGTGCTGCTGCCCGATCCGAATGCCGCAGGTGCCGAGCCGATCAGATAGCAGTTGTCGGTGTATTTTGAGGCGGTGTGCTTTCTCATCCAGCCCACGATAGCCCCGCAGCGACTGCCGTTCCCGTTTTGCACGGTACCGTAGTTATAACAATTCCGAAGACTCGGTGCCTCATTGTTCACATATCCGAGAATACCTCCGGTATAGGCGCCGTCGGTGCTCGTTCTGACAGTGCCGAGATTGGCACAGTAACCTATGCGTGCTCCGCCGTTTGTGTACCCGACGATACCTCCGATACAGTCTGTGGATGCCGTTATGTTTATCTCTCCGAAGTACATGCACCTTTCTATGGTGCTGACGACGGAATCCACTCCTCCGACCACGCCGCCGAAGTGGCTGCTCGCGTACCCCGCATCACTGATATTGACCTTTGAAATTATGCCGGATATCGTTCCGCCGTAAGCCGTGCCGACGGCTCCGCCGATACGCGATCCCGCGCCTGACAGAGTGATGTTTCCGTCAACGGTAAAATCACGGATGGTTCCCGTTGTACGCCCGAACAGACCGACCGAGGCATTTGTTTTCGTAATACGGAGTTTTGACACGGTATGACCCTGTCCGTTAAAGTTTCCGGTATAGTTATTGCCGTATTTGCCTATAGGCGTCCACTCTCTGTTTTCAAGGTCAATATCCTTAGTCAGCAGGGCGGATGCCGCAGCGTTTTTCTCGGTGAATACCACATGCGTTCCGTCTCCGTTCGCAAGGGCGGCAAACCAAAACATCTGACCGCCGTTTGTGATACTGTAAACGCCGCCCGATATTGCGGCAGGCTGATATTCATCGCAGACCGTACAAAAGCCGTTCGCGTCGTACCCGTGATCCTCCACCTTGTTTGTCGCCGTGACAGTGCACTCTGCATATCCGCTATCCGCCGACGGCACCACAACGACCGTCAGACTCTTTCCTATATCGCTTGCCGAAGGTGTGTAGCTTTGCGCCGTCGCGCCGTTGACCTTTGTGCCGCCGACATACCATTGGTAAGTCGCGCTGCTGACACCTGTGGGCAATATGACCGAGATCGGCACACGAGGATGCGGAGTATCCGCCGACAAGGCAGTCGACCATGTCCGCAGCGCTCTCACCGTGAGAGAAACATCGAAAGTGCAGTCCTCAAAGTCATTCATATCACTCAGGGTCGCCCTGACACTTGCCGTTTTGCCCGAAGTGAGCGCGAATTTCGCCTGCAGTCCGTTCTTCTCGGTAAAGTATCCGGAAGTGTCCGAATTCATTGACCATGTGACCTGCGGCCCCTCGGCCTTTTTAGAGCTCTCACGCAGAAGATCTGCAAGTTGACCGCTTCCTGCCGTCAGCGAGGTATAATCCTTGAGAGTTGCGGTCACACTCTGATTTATATAAGGATTTGGTGCAATGAGACTTATGGGTGCCGTGAGCAGCTGCGCCTTGTTGATCTTAAACGATACAACGGTCGAGCCTACAACCGCTCCGTTTGTCCGCACCGTGGTACGGCTTGAATCCTGATTACCCAAAACGCTGACGGTACCCGACGGACAGTGTATATTTTCACCGTATAAAGCACTGTATCCGCTGCTTGAGATCGACGAGGCGCTCCCGGGGATCTGTTGGGCGTCCCTGTCGGTCGAGGCACTGTATGTAACGCTCTGTACCGCCGGGCGAAGCCGTTTTCCCGTATATGTGTACTCGGCAGGACTGAGAGTTACTTTACAGTCCATGAGGTCATATATCACATAAGGAGACAGGGCGGACATCGTCCCTTTTCCTCCGCCGTTGCCGTAAGAATCGGCTTTGAAATTGACAGCCGTGGAAATGACCAGGTTACCCGCCTTGTTCCAGGACTGCAGTGTTACGGGATCTCCGCCTCCGCCGCCTGCGCCTGCGTCATAATGATCCTTATCCTTTTCCGTGCCTCCGCGGCCGCCGCTGCCGGCCAAGCCCTGAAGACCCGTTCCGCCCGAGCCGCCCGAACCGGGCTCGGCATCGTAGCGATTGTTATTGTAACCGTGACCCTTTGTACCGGTGCTGGTACCCGCGGACCCGGATCTTCCGCTGCCGTAGACACCGCCGCCGCTGCCGCCGGACCCGCCGTAGGAATGCTTGTCATTCTCGTCTTTGGCATCGGAACACTCGGAACCTCCGCCTCCGCCGCCTCCGCCGTTGGGCCATGCACCGCCGCCTCCGCCGCCTCCGCAGCCTTGGGCATTGCCTGCATGGTCGGCGCTGGGATGTCCTCCGGAGCCGCCTCCGCTTCCTCCTGCACCGCCTGCACCGATTGCGGGAGCGGCACAACCGCCGCCTCCGCCGCCTCCGCCTCCGGCGCCGCCGAACGCATAATCCGCAGCGGGACCTGATACGACAACCATATAACCCAAACTGCCGCTGCCGCCCGACCCGCCGCTCGCTGCATTACCGCCGGTGGCAGTGAGCGTCAATCTGCCGATGATATAAATGTTTCCGGCAGACTCGCCGGTCGAACCGACACCGCCTTTTTTGCCGTTTGCGCCTTTTCGGTTATCCGAGTCGTAATAGTGCCTTCCGCCGAGACCTGCATCCACGGTCATGTATTGCGGACTTTGCTCCGAAGCCGCGCCGGCACCGCCGTTACCGCCGTTGCCGCCGATTGCAGCGGCAGCCCCTCCGCCGCCGTTTCCGCCCGCTCCGGTCGCCCAATATGTCGTTGTCTGAATGTGGGTTCCGTCAGACAGATATGTCTCTTTGTCAGCCTTCTTCCCATTGCCGCCGTCGGCGCCGTTTGCCGCATTGCCGCCCGTTACGGTGAGGGTGTCTTTAGGTGCCGCTTTTGAGGTGGAAAGCGCCTCGTCATGAGCGCTGTAGATAGTAAGCTTTGCTCCCTGAGGCACACGGATCGCAGCCGTGGCACCTTTGGCTTTTGAGGCGTTTGCCCCGTGCAAAGTGACTTTGCCGTTTATGATGATCTTGGCATCCGCACCGGCAGCCAGCGTAATAGGGCTGACACCCTCGGGTGCCGAGTATTCAACGGGACCGTTGATCTGAAGCACATCACCGTTATTGAGTGTTGTCGGAAAAGCGCTCGCGCTCGATACCGATCTTGTGGGTTTCGGCTGCCAGCCTGTATTTGCTGCCAACAATACAATGTCTGCCGATTCTCCTCTTATTGTGTTTCGCTTTTCAGCCGCATATCCGGTAATACCGGGCGACATCGTAAACATCATTGCAAGAGACAATGCCCAAGCCAATACTTTGCTTTGCTTCATATGCCTTCTCCCTTCAAAGCAATAATTAAACAGGCATACCCCCACCCTTTAGCAAAAGGGCAGGATATGCCTGTTAACTTCGTCAGCGTATGATAAGTGAAATTTAATACTGAAAAAGGGCGCGGCGATCCCTTGCTTGCTAAGATTACGCCGTTTCTGTACATGATTGTCAAGCCCCTTTCCGAAATTTTTTGTCTGTTTTATAACACTCTTTGTCGGTTACATTTCCTTTTTCAACAGAGTATTATAGACATCTTTTCGGAAAAAGCAATCCGTTTGGCACAAACGGTCGAAAAATGACGCAAACGGTGAACAACCCGAAGATCAACGCTTTGCTCACCTTACTGCAGCCATTTAAAGTTCGACTCTTTGCTTACCTTATTTGCAAAGCACAACAGGTAAAAACAGGCGGAGCCAAAACGCGCCGACCCGCGACGATAGCAGCACGGCGTATCATATATACCGTCCTCTCACATACTGTATTTTTTCGCGAATTCTTCACGGTATTGCCGCGGGGTAAGACCGACATTTTTTCTGAAAACATCATTTAAGTACTGCTGACATCCGAACCCGCATTCTTCCGCAACCCGGGATATGGAATTGTCGGTATCCCACAACATCCTCTTAGCGGCGGCAATGCGTACCTGAATTAAATATTTATGCGGGGATATGCCGTATGTGCTGCCGAACAAATAGCGAAAACGCGATTCACTCAATCCCGCTGCCGCAGCAATATCCGCCGTAGATAAGTTACGCTTGTAATTTTTTTCTATATACTTTTTGGCGGTATGCATAAAGCCGTAGCTTTGCGGCGTTGTATTTCCCGCATATTTTGAATCCTTAACCAGCAAACTCAGGAAAGAGAATATCAGACCTGCCAACAGAAAATGATCTTTATCCTGCGACTCATTGACCGATATGATCTCCCGAAGCAGTTCTTTGACCTTGGTTTCGTGGGAAGATATAAAGCAACAGGGCAGATCGTCCAGCGTTTCCGCGGTTTTTCCCTCTGCGGGGATCTTAATATAAAGCGTTTTGAACGGCAACAGGCTATAGCGGACATCACCCGGCTTTGCTATAAGAAAGAGGTTTTTTCTTATCGGTATCTCCTTATCGTTCAAATAGGTAGACAATCCGTCCTCCAAGTAAAACTCGATCTCGTAGCACGGAGCGGTACGCATAGGTGATTTTTTCAGCGAACCGAATTGACTGCAATCAAAATATCCGCAGTTGACAGATAATGGAAGAGTTAAGCGTTCCATTGTAACACCTCAGTCGGATTTCTTAAAAAATCAATCGATTTTTGTATATATTTAACCTCGGCGCTATTATACAATAAACACAATCAAAAGTAAAGGATCTGATTGTAAATGGAAAGGGTAAAGTGCACGACAGAAAAGCGACGGATCCCGACCTACCCGGAACCGCCGGCGGAAGAGCTGCCGATGTTTGCGGAAAACCGCGTGCATCAGCGCACCAGCGGAAGGCCGTATCCCAACAAGGTCGTTTTAAAGGTGGATCGGGAGCACTGTACCGATAAAGAATACGAGATGGTAATTCTTGAAAATGAATATCTTAAAATTGAGATATTACCGCAAATAGGCGGAAGAATATATTCGGCGCTGGACAAAACCACCGGGTATGACTTCTTCTACAAGCAGCATGTCATCAAACCGGCATTGATCGGAGTGCTCGGCTCCTGGATATCGGGCGGCGTGGAGTTTAATTGGCCTTTTCACCATCGAGCTTCGGGATTCATGCCCTGTGACTATACGACGGAGCAGCTTGAAGACGGCTCGGCGATATGCTGGCTGTCGGAGCATGACCCGATTGACAGGATGAAGGGCATGGTAGGCGTGGTTTTGCGCCCCGGAGAAAAGCGGTTTGAAACCCGGATGCGGCTGTATAACCGTACCGATACGGCCCATTCATTCCTTTGGTGGGAGAATGCGGCTGTGCCGGTCCATGAGGCGTATCAGATATTTTTCCCGCAGGATGTTAGCTACGTTAACTTCCATTATTTAAAATCGAGAATTACATATCCGCTTGCGGGGGACGGTGTATTTAACGGTATTCCAATGTCAGAGCAGAGGGATATTTCATATCATAAAAACACAGTTCCCGCAACAAGCTATTTTGCCGCCGCTTCGGATTATGACTTTTTCGGCGGATATGACCATGCAAAGGAATGCGGAGTCGTTCATATCGGAGACCATCATCTGTCACCCGGTAAAAAGATGTTCACATGGGGCTACTGCCAGCTGGCAAAGTCGTGGGAAAATGCTCTCACCGACACCGACGGACAGTATGCCGAGTTGATGGCAGGCTCTTATTCCGACAATCAACCGAACTTTGCCTGGATAGAACCGTATGAGACCAAGGAGTTTTCACAGTATTGGTATCCGATCTCGGAAATCGGTACACCTACATTTGCCAACCTGAATCTCGCCCTTAAGATAGATCATGAACGGAATTGCTTTAAAATCCAGACGACAAAGTGTTACAGAAACGCCGACATCAGGCTATTCGACGGTGATAAAGAGATATTCGCCGCAACCCATGATCTGCTGCCGGAAAAGTGCCTGCGCCTGTCGTTGGACACTCTTCCCGAATATGCGACCTTTTCGGTGTCATGCGACGGCAAAACGATCGGGTCTTACCGTGAGAAAGAATTTGACAGATTCAATATGCCGGAACCGATCAACGATATGCCCTCCGCCTCCGGTATGAATTCGGCGCAGGAATTGTATCTGGCCGGAGTACATGTCGCCCAGTATCGCGACCCTGTCACACAACCCGACAGTTATTGGGAAGAAGCTATAAAGCGTGATATTAACCACATCCCGTCATTGACGGCCTTGGCAAAATACAATCTGGAATTTTATAATTTCAGAAAAGCACAACGGTATATTGAGCGGGCGGCGAACGCGCTTTGTCTCTTTAATGAGCGTCCGCAGAGCGGCGAATGCTACTATGTCTGCGGACAGATTGCGGAAGCTTTGGGAGAGTACAAAAAAGCCGAAAACTATTATCATAAGGCAGCGTGGGCGGCTGACTGTCTTTCAATGTCCATGACACGAATCGCATTATTGGATATTCGTAATAAGGATTATGAAAGTGCCGTGCTTCACGCCCGAAAAGCCCTCGATTACGGTAAGAACAATTCCCTCGCAACGGCAGCTTTGATCATAGCCGAAAAAAGGCTCGGGAATGATGTTTCCGATGTTATCCGACAGACACTGGAGGCAGACCCGCTGGATCACTTTATGCGGTATTTGGCCGAAAAGGAGGATTTCTTCAAAATAATGCAGAGCAACCCGCTTGAGATCTGTATCGACCTGATCGAGGCGTTGGATACAATGGGGTTGTATGGGGAAATCGTCACACTCCTTGAAAAGCTGCTGGCTGCGCGGCCGGAAGCAGCTCAACCTATGGCTTTTTATATACTGGGATATTACAGATACCTTTGCGGCGACGATGGTGCCGGCGCCTATGAAGCGGCTGAAAACGCCC
>CAKRVQ010000028.1 GCA_934408795.1 uncultured Eubacteriales bacterium | reverse complement strand
AAAGATGTGATTGCGGGCGGCGCGCAGGGTGCGCCGCCGTAAAAGACCGCGTCATGTCGGTACGCCGTGCTGCCGACTGCAGGTCCGCATACCGACGGCAGAGTCACCGATTTTATGTTTTTTTATAATTATGCTTGAAAAAGCAATGTTCTTTGTGTAAAATATATAATGTATATTATCATGCAATTACTGTATCGCCCGCCAAGGTGAGAACGGCAAAAGGCTCTGCGAAGGTGTTCGGACAGGCGTATCTGCCATTGTCAACCGACGGTATCTGCCGAAAAACAGGGGGTGCGTGCCGCCGTGGCACCGGTTTGTGCTCACGGAACCGACGGGTAAATTGCAAAAAAATATGGGAAAAACACAACTCGGGAAACGGTGGATCTTCTTAACCGCTACCGTGGAAGAAAAAATTAACCGAGAAGGAGAAACAATATGTCAAGCAGACTTTTTCAGGGAATTATTCATCAGATGAAATACGCGGTGGACCGTACCATAGGCATCATTGATGAAAACTCGGTCGTTATAGCTTGCAGTGACCTCGGCAAGATCGGCGAGACGAGTGATGTCCGCAGCCTCCCGATGAACGGAAACGATGTGTTCGTAAAGGGAACATATACATACAAGCCGATCGGAAACACCCAGACTTCGGAGTATATTCTTTTTGTTGAGGGCAGCGATCCTCAGGCGGCGAAATACGCTTCGATACTCTCAATAGCGTTTTCAAATATCAAGTTCTATTATGACGAGAAGTATGACCGCGGTAATTTCATCAAGAATATAATTCTTGATAATATCCTGCCGGGCGACATTTACCTTAAGGCGAGAGAGCTCCACTTCAGCAGTGATGTCTCAAGGGTGGTCCTTCTTATAAGGGTGCCTACCGCAAATGATGTTTCGGTATACGATGTTATAAGCAAGTTGTTCCCCGACCGCAGCAAAGACTTCATCGTCAATATAAGTGAGAGTGACATCGCACTTGTGAAAGAGGTCAAGCCCGACATTGAGCTCAAGGATCTTGAGGCTCTTGCCGCTTCTATCTCGGACACGCTCTCGGGCGAATTCTACGCACATGCGGTCATCGGCATCGGAACCACCGTCGAGGGGCTTAAGGATATTGCCCGCTCGTTCAAGGAAGCGCAGGTCGCTCTTGAAGTCGGGAAGGTGTTTGATACCGAAAAGACGATCGTGAGCTATGAGAATCTCGGAATTGCGAGACTTATCTATCAGCTTCCCACCACGCTTTGCGAAACATTCCTTCACGAGGTGTTCAAGCGCGGATCGATAGAAAGTCTTGACCAGGAGACGCTTTTCACCATCCAGAAATTCTTTGAAAACAACCTTAATGTTTCTGAGACCTCGAGAAAGTTGTTTGTCCACAGAAACACCCTTGTGTACAGACTTGAAAAGATCAAGAAGATCACCGGTCTTGATCTGCGCGAGTTTGATCACGCGATAGTGTTCAAGATCGCCCTTATGGTCAAGAAGTACCTTAAAGCCAATCCGGTAAAGTATTGATAATTGCCGAAGAAAAACGAAAGGGTCGAAATGGATAATATTATTGCAGAGCAAAAGCCGATAATCGAATTTGACGGCGTGTCAAAGACCTATCCGAGCGGGACCCACGCGCTTGAGGATATCAATATAAAGATAGATAAAGGTGAATTTGTGTTTATCGTCGGCTCCTCGGGAGCGGGCAAGAGTACCTTTATGAAGCTTATAATGCGTGAGGAAAAACCCACGGTCGGTCAGATCTTCGTTAACGGTTACAATCTAAACCGTCTGAAAAACAAGCAGGTAGCCCTTTATCGCAGAACGACGGGCATAGTATTCCAGGATTTCAGACTTATCCCCACAATGAATGCTTTCGAAAATGTTGCATTTGCAATGCATGTAACTGGAGCTTCGTCAAGGGATATAAGAAAAAGTGTTTCGGGTGCGCTCAGTGTCGTCGGCCTTCAGCATAAGGCACGCAGTATGCCGGCGCAGATGTCGGGCGGTGAGCAGCAGCGTGTTGCGCTTGCCCGTGCACTTGTCAACCGCCCCGAGCTGATAGTGGCGGATGAGCCTACGGGAAATGTCGATCCCAATATGTCATATGAGATCGTGGAGCTTTTGACCGAGATCAACCGCAAGGGCACTACCGTCCTTATGGTCACTCATGAGCATCAGCTTGTATCCGATTTCGGAAAGAGAGTAATAATGATAGACAAGGGCCGCATTATTGCGGACAATGCCGAAGGAGGTATTTAAGTGAAGGCTTCTAGTTTTAAATACCTTACCTCTACGGGTCTTAAGAATATGTGGGTCAATAAGCTGATGACCATATCTTCTGTCGGAACGCTTATGGCATGTATGATAATAATCGGCGTTGCGGTAATGCTCTCGGTAAATATCAATAACGCCGTGAAGGGCGTAGAGCAGCAGAATGTGATAGTTGTTTATTTAAATGACAGGATTTCGGTGAAATATAAGGTTGCTGCCCCACTGGGTGACTTTGAGGTCACTGCCGCCACCAAGCTTGAAGATATCCCCGACTCGGCATATCTCGTTCATAATGAGGATGAAGCAAAGGCGGTAATTGCCGAGATAGAAAAGCTTGACAATGTCGCACAGGTCGAGTATGTCTCAAGCGAGGAGTCGCTGCTGACCATGAAGAGCTATCTTTCCAATAAGGATGCCGATGATACCGCGGGGGAGATGCTTGATGAGCTTATGCCTTTTCCAATGGGCGCAAAGATAACCGTTAACGATATGTCCCGCTTTGATGAGACCGCGGCTGCCGTGGAGAAGGTGGCGGGAGTCTCAAGAGTCAGGGCACAAAAGGATGTTGCGACAAAGCTTGTGACGGTTCGCAGTGTCATTAAAAACGCGGGTGTATGGATAATCGGTATCCTGCTGATAATATCGTTTGTGATAGTCTCAAACACCATAAGGGTCACCATGTATAACCGTAAGCTTGAGATCAGTATAATGAAGGCGGTCGGCGCTACCGATTCCTTTATCCGCCTGCCGTTTGTGATCGAAGGAATTGCGATAGGTATCATTTCGTCGGTACTTGCATTCGGCGTTATGTACCTTATGCAAAATGCGATAATGAAGGCGATAGGCTCCGCATTCAGCATAAGCTCAATGGTGCCGTTCAAGTCATACGCCCTTGTTCTGTTCCTTATTTTCCTTGCGATCGGCGTGTTGTCCGGTGTGCTCGGAAGTCTTATAATGATGGGTAAATATCTGAGAAAGGAAGGCAGTGAGTTCCGTGCGTTGTAAAAGTAAGTTATTCAGGTTGTTGTGCGGTATCATATCGGTTTTTACCGTTCTTTCGCTCTGCGCCGCGAATACATTTGCGGCACCTATCGATGACCTCAACGATAAGTTGAAGGAGCTTGAAAGAGAGCAAAAGCAGATCCAAAGCAGCATAAATTCCATAAAGAACGATAAGAGCAAGCAAAGCGAATATAAGGCTCAGCTTCAAAAGCAGATCCAAAACACCGAAAGCCAGATAAGCACTTATATGAGCAGTATAACCGCGGTCGAAGAAGAGCTTAATGCCACCGATGTTGAGATCAAAGCAAAAGAAGAGGAGCTTGACAGGATCAAATACGAGTTCGGACTTCGTATGTGTGAGATCTATATGAGTGGCGGAAATGCCGCAGGCATGACGATCTCGGCACTTATGGGTGCGAGCGATTTTTCGGATGTTCTCACAGTGGCGGAATATTCCGAGAATATGGCGACATATGATGATATGATAATAGACGGACTTGTTGCCTCGGTCAACGATATAAAGGCGAGACAAAAGGAGCTTGAAACAAAGCGTACCGAGCTTGAGGGATACAAGTCGACGCTTTCCGCCAAGCAGGCAAGCCTCAAGTCCCAGATCGAAGAGATCAATTCGCTTTTGAAAAGCCTCGGGCAGAAGGAAACAAGTCTTAACGATGCCTATGCCAAGCTTGAGGCACAGGAAAAGAAGATCCAGCAGCAGATCGAGGAGCTGGCAAGGGAGGGCGGAAGCACCGTTTTTACCGGTTTCTTCAAATGGCCTCTGCCGGGTTCGCGCTCGAATTATATTCTGACATCTCCGTTTGCCCCCTCAAGGGTGCACCCGATCTACGGATATCCCCGTCCCCATAACGGCGATGATTACTCGGCGGGCGGTATTTACGGCAAGCCGATCTATGCCGCCGCAGCCGGAACGGTAACCATAGCGTCATATGACGACGGCGGATACGGATACTATGTTATGATAAATCACGGCAAGTATAACGGAAGCACCTACGCCACGCTTTACGCTCATATGACCAGATATGTCGTAGGCGCAGGCACTAAGGTAAGTCAGGGTCAGCTTATAGGTTATGTCGGCATGACAGGCGCAGCGACCGGGCCGCACCTGCATCTGGAGGTTCGAATAAACGGTAAGGCGACATCGACACAACCGTTTTTCAAGTGATCTAAACGGCAATTGCGTTCAAATGCGGCGAATGCGTCGGGGGAAAAGGACCTTTGACGCCGCAGGCACGCTGACTGTTCGGGGGAACGGCCGTGAATGTGAAGCAGTTCGGATTTGTTCGGGGGTATGAACGGGATCTGTGTGCGGGGGAAAAAAACGCTTTCGCCCGCGTATGACTGCGTGACAACAGCGGATTGCGCCCGCGAATGAGGTGAATCAATGTACAACGAAAAAGACAGAGAAAGAATCAACGCCGAAAAGAGCAGAGAGATCGATCTTGCCGTGGAGCGGGAGATCGAAAAGGCTTTCGGAAATTCCGATGAGTCCGATTTCGGTCCCGCCGACAGACCACTCACGGGGTCTGATGCCGCAAAACACGAAGGAAATGACGGCAGCGGAAAAGCCGAAAGCGGCGACAGGCAGTTCTTTGATATCGAAAGCTCGGAGGGCGGTTTGCCGGGTATCGATACCGATATCGACGAGGGTCGTATCCGTGATGAGGTCGGCGACGATGAGTTCGCAAACGATAGCTTTGCAGGCGGCGAGCTCGCGGACGACGGCACCGGTGTAATGCACGGCGGCGAATACGAAGGGTCCGACGAGTCCGAGGGCGGGATCACCTATGTGGGTGACGACGAAGACGACTACAACATCTCGTCATTCAAGTTCGAAGAAGAAGGAGACTCCGAAACGAAGAAAAACGCTAAAGGCAAGGATAAAAAGAAAAACGGCAAAAAGGGCAAACACGGAAAAGGAGCGAAGGTGGCAAAAATAGCGCTTTCGATATTCCTTGTGCTTGTAATAACCGTCTGCGCAAGTCTCGGAGGCATACTTATATATCTGTTCAATTTTATGGATAATTCCATATCCGAAAATCTTGATGATCTGAAGCTCAACATGACGACTGCCGTTTATGTGAAGGACGACAGCGGCAACTGGGTGGAGTATCAGAGAATACACGGAGTGGAAAACCGTATATGGGTATCGCTTGACAAAATACCCGTTCAGATGCAAAATGCGGTCATCGCCATTGAGGATGAGCGTTTCGATACGCACAGCGGTGTCGACTGGAAGCGTACCACATATGCGGTATTAAATGAGATGTTCCATTTGTCATCAAGGAGGCAGGGCGGTTCTACCATAACCCAGCAGCTTGTAAAAAACCTTACCGGCGACAAAAAGCAGAACGCGGGCAGAAAGATCCGCGAGATATTAAGAGCTCTTGAGCTTGAAAAGCTTTATTCGAAGGACACGATACTTGAATGCTATCTCAACACGATACCTCTCGGCGGAAGCTGCTACGGAGTTGAGGTGGCTGCGGAGTATTATTTCGGAAAATCGGTAAGCGAGCTTTCGATCAAGGAGTGTGCCACGATCGCCGCGATCACGCAGAATCCGACAAAGTACCGTCCCGATAAGGAAGAGGGACTTGTTGAAAACGGCAAGCGCGCGACTACGGTCATCGAGAAGATGCTTGAGCTCGGTTTCATAACCAAGGAAGAGCATGACGCGGCACTTGCGGAAGAAGTAAAAATAGTAGCCGACAAAGAGGTGCTGAAGGAAAAGGAAATCAATTCCTATTTTGTCGACACCATGATAGTTCAGGTGGCGGAGGATCTCGCGAAGGAATACGGATACGAGTATTCCGAAGCGCTTAAAAAGGTCTATAACGGCGGATACAAGATCTATTCCACATTGAATCCGAAGATACAGGCGATCGCGGAGGGCGAGGCACAGAGCGACCGTTGGAAGATTGCCTCAAAAACGACCAAGAATACCTACGCCGAAGTGGGCATTACAATCATGGATTATCAGGGCAACATTGTGGCTTCCGTAGGCGGACGCGGCAAAAAGGAAGGCAATATGCTGCTTGACCACGCATATGCGGTGCCGAACCAGCCGGGATCGGCGATGAAGAGTATAGGTGCATATGCGCTTGCGGTCGATGAGAATCTCATAAATTATTCTACCATGATAGAAGACAGTCCGCTCGCCAAGCAGGACGGCAGGGATTGGCCTGTCAACTGGTACTCGGGTTATACCGGTAATCAGACGGTGGCTCATGCCATAGCACAATCGATAAATACAATTCCCTGTAAGCTCGTAAAGCAGCTTTCCACCGCTAAGAGCTACGAATTTGTTACCAAAAAGCTCGGTCTTTCGCATCTCAATCCCGGTCCCGACAAGGATGAATCGATATCCGCCCTTGCGATAGGCGGTACCAACGGCGGAGTCACGCCCGTTGAGCTTGCGGGAGCATATGCCATATTCGGAAACGGCGGCAAGTTCTATACCCCCAAGACATATACAAGGGTGACTGACCGCAACGGCAACGATCTGCTTAAGGTCAGCGAGGATGATTATGTTCAGGCGATAAGCGAGGATTCGGCTTATGTTATGAACAGGCTCTTAAAGAACGCCGTTTTCGGAAGAGATGCGACCTCGTGGATGTTCGGCGCAGCTACGGGAAGCGAACTGTTTGCAAAATCCGGAACCTCTTCGGACTACTATGACAACTGGCTTGTCGGCGGCTCGCCTTACTATGTGGGCGCGGTGTGGGTCGGCTTTGACATCCAGGAAGAGTGCCCCACCAACAACGCCAAGTATATCCTGACGGATATCTTCAGAGAGATCCACAAGGGTCTTGAGGTCAAGTCGTTCCAAGGAAGCGATAATGTTGTCTCGGCGGTGTATTGTGAGGCAACGGGACTTCTTGCAAGCGGAAATTGTCCGAGCGTAAACACGGGATATTATAAGAAGGATGCCATGCCCGGCACCTGCACATATCATAAAGGCGGCGGCTCTCATTCGGACACTTCGTCCGGCACCTCCTCCGAGGGCGGGGACACTTCGTCCGAAACCTCTTCTGAGAATCCCGATGACGGCGGCGAAATAACGCCGCAGGATTAGAAGACGAATTGACAGAGCCGAGGCGGCAAAACAGTCCCTCGGCTCTTTATTAAACGGCTGCGGCGGAATGCCGTTTGCTTTGTGATACAAAATAACATATATTTTGCTTAAAATACTGTTGCATATTTCGGCAGCTATGGTATACTACACTGTGTATCGATCGGACGCGCCGTATGAATATCGGCCCATCCTTCGGTATGCGGAAAAAAGGCGGAGGTACGGCAGATGCCGTGATCCTCGGGGAAAACAACGATAATTCTTTAGGGAGAATTCTTATGAGTAATGTACCGGAAAGATTTAATTGGCACACAGACGGAAAGGCGGACAAGAGAGCCGTATTTTCGGGCAGGAATTACAGATTTTCATTTATCACCGATCGTCTTGTTCGAATAGAATGGGATCCGAAAGGCAAGTTTGAGGACAGGGCGAGCCAATCATTCTTCTATCGCAATCAACCCGTTCCCGAATTTAACGCAACGGTAGACGAGAAGAATGTATTGAGGGTCGAAACCGAGTATATCGTTCTTACATATAAAGAGGACGCGGAGTTTTCCGCCGATACCCTTTCCGTCGCACTGAAGAATGCTCCCGGCACCGTATGGCATTACGGCGACAAAATAGAGCAGCTCAAGGGCACGACCAAGACTCTTGACGGAGTGGACGGCGTGACCGAGCTTAACGACGGTGTTGTTTCGCGCAGCGGAATTGCCGTTATTGATGACAGCGATACATTGCTGCTCGGTGAGGACGGTTGGATCGAGGTCCGCAATGAGAATACGACCGATATGTATGTCTTTGCTTACGGACACGACTATCTTGCAGCGGTACGCGATCTTTACAAGGTGACGGGCGTTCCGCCCATGCTCCCCCAATACGCCCTCGGAAACTGGTGGAGCCGTTATCACAGATATACTCAGGATGAATATCAGGACCTTATGCTGAGGTTCGAAAAGGAAAATATTCCGTTTTCGGTTGCCGTTGTTGATATGGACTGGCATCTCGTGGATGTTCCTTATGAAGAGGGCGACGAAAACAAATCGATCGGACCTTCCGAGGACAAATACGGTAGAAAGTATACAAATTCCTGCTTCGGCTGGACGGGATATACCTGGAACACCGAACTTTTCCCCGATTATAAAGCATTCCTGAAATTCCTCGGCGATCATAATTTAAAGACATCACTCAATCTTCACCCGGCAGACGGCGTAAGACATCACGAGTCGATGTACAGGGAAATGGCAGAGGCGTGCGGAATGAATCCCGATGAGGGCAAACAGGTTTGCTTTGATCTGCTGAATCCTCAGTTTATGGAAAAATATTTTGACATTATCCATCACCCCTATGAGGAGGAAGGCGTTAATTTCTGGTGGATGGACTGGCAGCAGGGAGAGTCTTATCGCTGGCTGCACGAGGAGACCGAAAATAAGGATCCGAGAGAAAAGCTTGATCCTCTCTGGATGCTGAACCATCTGCACATCCTTGATATTTCGCGCAACGGCAAGCGTCCGATGTTCTTCTCGCGCTATGCGGGAATAGGCAGTCAGCGTTACCCCGTCGGATTTTCGGGAGATACTCTTATCAC
>CAKRVQ010000027.1 GCA_934408795.1 uncultured Eubacteriales bacterium | reverse complement strand
AGACAAGTGAGGTCAGCGAGTTATTGAGCATGACATCTATGTTGTCGATATCGTTTGTGAAGCGGCTCATTATGTCGCCGACGGTATTTGAATCAAAGTATCTCACGGGAAGCTTTTGGAGCTTTTCGAAAAGGTCGGTTCTTATACTTTCCACCGCATTCTGAGAAATCGAGAGCATTATACGGCTCTGGAGATATGTCGAGACAAATGAAACGACATAAACCGCCGCCAGTATAATAAGTGCGGTAAGTATATATGCGGTGACATCTCCCGCACCCGCGGATGTGCCTCCCGAGGAAATTATGCTTTCTATTCCGGGCTTTCCGCTCACCGCGGCAATAACGCGATCCGCTGCAGCTTCAAAGGTACTGATCTTTATATCGGCGTGAGGATTAAGCGCGATTATCAGTCGGTCGATAACGGGAGCTAACATATATGAGCCCGCAAGCGACGCTGCCGTTGATAAAATCATACATAAGAACACCGGCAAAAACAGAAACTTATATTTACCGGTATAGGAAAACAGTCTTTTGACCGATCGGCTAACCGAGGCGGGCTTTCCTCCCGCGGCTCTGCCGCCGGGTCCTCCGGGACCGCCGTGTCCGCCGCGCCCGCGCATACCGAAACCTTTTCCCGATGAGGCGGGCATCTTATCATAAAGGGACTTGAGTTCATCAACCGTTCTTGCCATCGACCGTCACCTCCTTGCTTTTCTCGTTCTGAGACCAGTATATCTCACGGTAATCCTCATTTGAGTCGAGAAGCTCCTCGTGCGTTCCGACGCCTGTTATTCTTCCTTCATTCATAACGATGATCTCATCGGCATCCTTTACCGATGAGATACGCTGAGCGATTATGATCTTGGTGGCGTCCGACAGTTCGTTTTTGAACGCCTTTCTTATCATTGCCTCGGTCGCGGTATCGACGGCGCTTGTGGAGTCGTCGAGTATCAGCACCTTCGGTTCCTTCAAAAGGGCGCGCGCAATACAAAGTCTTTGCTTCTGACCGCCCGACACATTCTTTCCGCTTTGATCCAGGATCGTGTTATATCCGTCGGTAAAGCCCGTCACAAAGCCGTCCGCCTGAGCGCTTGCAGCAGCCGCACGCATTTGTTCATCGGTCGCCGACTCATTGCCCCATTTAAGGTTATCCGCCACGGTACCCGAGAAAAGCGTATTGTTCTGGAGCACCATTCCGACTCCGTCACGCAGGTTACGAAGTGAATAGTCCTTTACATTGACACCGTCGACGAGCACCTCGCCGCAGTCGGCATCATAAAGGCGCGGGATCAGTGAGACAAGGGTGGTTTTTCCGCATCCCGTAGAACCGATTATACCGACCGTGCTTCCTGCGGGGATCTTCAGGCTGATGTCGTCAAGCACCTTATCCCTGCTGCCTTTTGCATATCTGAAGGACACATTCCTGAATTCGACCTCGCCCCTTGTGACCTTTTTATCGGCTGCCGCGGCATCTTCGTCCGATATATCCGGAACTTCATCCAGCACTTCGGAGATACGCCTTGCGGATGCCAAAGCCCTTGACGATGTCATCAGAAGGAATGTCACCATCAGAAGCGACATCAGTATCTGTGTCACATATGTAAGGAATGCCGAGAGATCACCTACCGCCATGCCGCCGTTCATCACGATGCTGCTGCCGAACCAAACGACCGCCATCGTGGTTGCGCTCATAAACACGGTCATAACGGGCTGCATAAATATCATTATTCTCGACGCAGCCATTCCCGATTCCTTGAGCTCACGGTTTGCTTTTCTGAACTTTTTGTTTTCATAATCCTCGCGGACGAAAGATTTTACGACCCTGACATTGGTAACATTTTCCCTGACTGCGGAATTAAGAGCGTCCAGCTTTAACTGCATACGGGTAAAGCGCGGAAATGCCACGGCTATTATCAGGCCTATAACTATAAGCATAACGGGAAGAACAACGGCGAAGACCGAAGAAAGGCTCGGTTTTATTGAGATTGCCATAAAGAGCGCGCCTATCATCATTCCGGGCGCTCGCAAAGCCATACGCAGCAGCATATTGACAAAATTCTGCAGTTGCGTGACATCGTTTGTAAGTCTCGTTACAAGTGATCCGGTTGAAAAACGGTCGATATTGGCGAATGAGAAGGACTGTATTTTTTTGTACACATCCATTCTCAAGTCGCTTGCGAATCCGACCGATGCCTTTGATCCGAAGTAGGCGCCCCCGACGCCGCCCGCCATCATCACCAAGGCGGTAAGCACCATCAGTGCGCCTGTAAGCACGCTTTTTCCCGCGGTCAGAGTGCCGGCGTTTCCGTTGTTTATGATCACCGAAAGCAGTTTCGGCATTATGACCTCGCCGATAACCTCCGCTATCATACAGAGCGGTCCGACGATGAACGAGAAAAGATATGGTTTTATGTATTTATACCATTTTTTCATTTTTTCTTTCCCCTCTCCGTCTGTTCTTTTTCGATCTCACCGTGTATATTGTCGACCGCCCTCAAGAGGTAGCGCCTGAACACCTCTTTTTCTTCCGCCGTGAAACCCGCGGTGGCGATCTCGGCAGAGCGGCGGTGGGTCTCTTTAATTGCATTTTCGACCTGCAATGCCTTTTTTGTGGGGCGGATGATCTTATTGCGGGCATCTGTCTCACTGACCGTTCTTTCGATATATCCGCCGCTTTCAAGCGTGGACAACATACTCGTTATGGTAGCCGCCTTGAGTCTGAATCCGTCTTCTATTTTCTTTTGGTTTACCTCATTTTCTCCGTTTGCTATCAGGAACATTATTATCGCCGCCTGTCTGCCTGTGATGCCGTACTCCTGAAGCATTGTGTTTTCGTAAACATGGCACAGGTGCCCTGCGCTGCCGAGTATAAGGCTCAGCGGAACCGATAAGGGGTCGGGTCTGTTCATTTTTGCGGGTCATCTCCTTATAAATGCTTTATGATCGGGATGCCGATCGGAGTTATAACAGGTACGATTCCCGATCTGTGTCAGGCCCATGCGGGGGTCTGTATCGAGATCAAATTAAGTAAGTTAGAATTCTAACATTTAGAATTCTAAGTAATTTTACATCGGTGATCGTTTTTTGTCAATACATTTCACCCACAATTCATAAACTGTTCAAAACTGCAGCTATGAGGGGGGCGGGCAAACCGCCGTTTTGAGCGGCGAAACATCAAAGGAGCGGAATAAATCCGTCAAAACATATTGAATCATTCGCGGTATGCTGATATAATATCAGTATCGAAGCCGATAGCGGCGAGCCGCCCGACAGACGGCGGCATCGGACGCCGCGGAAAGAATAACCGTGCCTGGCATCCGAGACAAAGAGCTGCCTTGGGGCGAGCAGGCGTGCGGAGTTGATTTTGCCGCCGCGGCGGGCTATCGGTTTAAAAATAAGGAAAGGTCCGTGCGACTATGAAGCTGACAAGAATATTGCCGTCGTTTCCCGGCGGCAGAGTAAAAGCGTTTACTGCAAGTTATGATGACGGTGTGAAGCAGGATCTGCGTCTGATGAAGATCTTTTCGGAGAACAGTATCAAATGTACATATAATCTCAACAGCGGAATAACCTCCGACAAGATAAATGGCGACACCCTCCGTTTGCCCTATTCCGAACTTTCTTTTCACTACGCAAAGGACGGCAACGAGGTCGCCGTACACTGCGACTCTCACCCGGTAACGGGAGACATTCCCCTGTCCGCGCTTGTCGAGGAGGTACTTGCGGACAGAAAAAGCTTTGAGGAAACCTTCGGCACACTTGTGCGCGGCATGGCATATCCTTACGGCTCCGTTCCCGATGAGCGCGGTATCGAAATGCTGAAAAGCATCGGTATAACATATGCGAGGACCACCGTTTCCACGCACGGGTTCGATCTTCCCTCCGAGCCGTTGAAGCTTGATCCGACCTGTCATCACAACGATCCCGAGTTATTTGACCTTTTGGATCGTTTTTTAAGTGAGGATGTCACGATATTCAAAAAGCCCATAATGTTTTATCTGTGGGGTCATGCATATGAATTCGACACCGAAAACAACTGGGATCGCATAGAGGAGTTTTCGAAGAAGATCGGAAACCGCAGCGACATATGGTATGCAACCAATTCGGAGATAATCGATTATATGTCCGCATACAAAAATCTTATATTTTCAGCCGACGGGCTCACGGTCGTAAACCCCACGGCGACCGAGATATTCCTTCGCGCCACGCTTTTTGACAACGGCAGATTTACAGATGTGTTTCCGAGTGTAAAACCCGGTGAAACGGTAAGGCTCGCCGACCTTGCGGAAGACAAGCGGAAATAATTATTCTCGTGTTTTGTCGGGCATTTTGTCGGCGTGTTCCGTGCGTTTCGTAAGTGCATTCGGCCACGATAAATTTTTATTGAACGGTCCGAGCGGATGTGTTATAATTATATGAACGGCAGATCGCAGCCGTAATTGACGGTATTCCTACCTAACAAAGGATTGATAGTAATGAACGAACCGATCGTCGAAAAGAAAAAGCGCGTTTTCAGCGCGATTCAACCGAGCGGTATGCTCACCCTCGGAAATTATCTCGGGGCTCTTAAGAACTGGGTTGCCATGACCGAGGAGTTCGACTGTATTTTCGCGGTCGCGGACCTTCACGCCATAACCGTGCGTCAGGATCCCGCAAAATTCCGTGCTCAGATCTATTCGACCGCTGCTCTTTTGTCGGCGCTCGGGCTCGATCCCGAAAAGAACATTCTTTTCATTCAGTCACACATTGCCGCTCACTCTCAGCTTGCCTGGGTGCTTGACTGCTACACTCAGTTCGGTGAGCTTTCAAGGATGACCCAATTCAAAGACAAGTCACAAAAGCACGCAGACAATGTAAATGCGGGTCTGTTTACATATCCCTCCCTGATGGCTGCGGATATTCTTCTTTACAACTCGGACCTTGTACCGGTAGGTGCCGACCAAAAGCAGCATCTTGAAATAACGAGGGATATAGCGCTGAGATTCAACGGCATTTACGGTAATGTTTTCACGGTTCCCGAGCCGTATATTCCGAAAGCGGGTGCAAGGGTAATGTCCCTGCAGGATCCGACCAGGAAGATGTCGAAATCCGATGAGAATATCAACGCCTGGGTAGCGATCCTTGACAAGCCCGAAGACATAATGCGCAAATTCAAGCGCGCCGTGACCGACTCGGATTCAAAAGTATGCGTCGGAGACGGCAAGGACGGCATCAACAACCTGATAACCATCCACTCGACCGTAACGGGCAGGACCCCCGAAGAGATCACCGCCGAATTCGAAGGCAGAGGCTACGGAGATTTTAAAGCGGCGGTCGGCGAGGCGGTCATTGAGGAACTGCGTCCCATAAGAGAAAGATACGAGCGCATAATCGCCGACAAGGGCGAGCTTGAGCGCATTTACAAGGACGGCGCCGAAAAGGCATCAAGAATAGCATATAAGACATTGTCGAAGGTAATGAAAAAGGTTGGCTTCGTGCCGCCCGCAAGGTGAGGTATCACTGTGTTTGACCGACTTTACGGCAACAGAAGATTCAAAGAAAGTCTTTCCGAGCTGATCATGAACGGGAAGCTCCCGCAGTCGCTGATAATCGAAGGCGAAAAAGGAACGGGGCGTCACATTGCAGCGGGATACGCTGCGGCAGCTGCCGTTTGCGGCTGCGACAATCCTCCCTGCCTTCAGTGCAACGACTGCCGTCTTGCTCTGAAACTTCAGCATCCCGACATCAGGGTGTTCACGCCCGAAAAAAAAGTATTCCCGGTAGAGCTTGCCAGAAGTGTGAGATCGTATGCATACATCAAGCCCATGACCGCAAGGACCGGCGTATCGGTTCTTGAACGATGCGATCCAATGACCGTTGAGGCGCAGAATGCGCTTCTGAAGGTTCTTGAAGAGCCTCCCGAGGCGGCAATGTTTATTCTTCTGACCGAAAATTCCGACTCTTTTCTTCCGACCGTATTGTCAAGGTGCACGGTATTGACGCTGGAGCCAGTGACGGAGGAGGAAGCGTTTTCGTGCCTTTCATCGTACGGGAAATACAGTGATGATGAGATATATCGCGCGGTCGCGGTCTCGGAGGGGAATATCGGAAGGGCACTCTCCGCTTTGGAAGGCGGAAAGGATTACGAATACAGATCGATATCCGATGACATATTCACCGCGTTTTCGAAAAACGATGCACCCGACCTGCTCCGTCTTGCATACAAAGCGGAAAAGTGCGGAGATCCCGAGGCTGTGATCAGGTCATTTTGCGAGCGTCTGCATTTTGCACTGCGGGATGCCGCAACCGACAAGGACGGCGAGGCAGAGGCAAAATATTCGGCTGCTTTTGATGCCGCCGCCTCGGCGGCGGATGCGCTGAGGTCGAACGGCAACCGCCAGCTGGTGCTCAACATTCTGTGCAGCCGTCTCGGCAAAGCGGCAGGACGCTGACTGTACAACGGCATACCGATGTGATGCGATATAACCGTGAAACGCGACAAGGTTGTGCGACACGGTATAGCCGTGCAATGCGGTATGGTTGTGAAATGCAGTACAACCGCACAACGCGGTATTATCATACAAAAGCATCGGATCCGTCAGCGTTATAAATCACGGTCGGCGAGGTCCTTATACATATTACAAAGGAGAAAGTATTTAATGGCAGAGGTTATCGGAATAAAGTTCCGTGAAGACGGAAGAGTGTACAGTTTCGAAGCAAACGGCATTACCCTTGCCGAAGGCGATCGTGCGATAGTCGAAACATCGCGGGGCGTCGAATGCGGAACTGTTGCAAAGTCCAACTTTATTCAGGACGATGCGGAGATTTCAAAGCCCCTGAAGCCTGTATTGAGAGCGGCTACGGAGGATGATCTCAAAAGGGTCGCCCAAAATAAAGAAAAGGAAAAAAAGGCATTTTCCGTATGTGAGCAAAAAATTGCCGCCCGCAAGCTTGATATGAAGCTTGTCGACGCCGAAGTGTCATTCGACGGCTCAAAGACCGTTTTTTGTTTCACTGCCG
Source organism: uncultured Eubacteriales bacterium (assembly GCA_934408795.1). GTDB lineage: Bacteria > Bacillota > Clostridia > Oscillospirales > Acutalibacteraceae > RGIG7384. Next base: position 2,013 of record CAKRVQ010000027.1, on the reverse strand, counting down.
ACGGAAGGGTGGATTTCAGAGAGCTCGTAAAGGATCTCGCTTCGGCACTGCACACAAGAATAGAGCTGCGCCAGATAGGCGTCAGAGACGAAGCAAAGATGCTCGGCGGTCTCGGGATCTGCGGTCAGCCTCTCTGTTGTTCAAGGTTCCTTGATGATTTTCAGCCCGTATCGATCAAAATGGCAAAGGAGCAGGGACTCTCGCTCAACCCCGTTAAAATATCGGGTATGTGCGGCAGGCTCATGTGTTGTCTTAAATACGAGCACGAAGCTTACGAGTACCTTATAGGGCTGACGCCTAAGGTGGGTTCTCAGGTCATAACAAGCGAGGGTCGCGGTGTCGTCACGGATGTCAATCTTCTTACCGGTATGCTGAGTGTACGGGTGGGCGACGAGAGTGCCGCCCCGATAAAGGTCCACAGAGACGATGTAAAGCCGATAAGGAAGCGCTGCGGAAAGTGCGCCGCCGAAGGTGCGGCAGCCGCAAAGTCTTCGTCAGAAAGCGAAGATCGCGACGAGGAATAGCCGCAAGCGGGGCGACACGCCGCACAGAATCGGCGGTGTCGGGGGCATTCGGACAGGAACAAGCAAATAAAAAACAGTGGAAAATCGGAACGGTATGTGATATACTTCACATTGTATCGTAAACTTGTATTAAACGGAGTGTTAACAAATGAAGAAAATGATCGCGGCATTGTCCGCTCTGCTTATCATCGCGGCTTCGCTCTCGGGTTGTATGTCAACCGCAAAGACCGTTTCGGAAAACGGTGCGGCGGCATACATATCGGTAAAGTGCGAAAAGGAAGTCACCCTCGCGGTGGACAAGGACGGCAAGGTGTTGCTTGCCTCTTACAAGGATTCAACCGACTCATCATCGGCGGCGATCCAAAAATCGGAGACCGAGTTTGACGGCATTGAATTTACCGGAAAATCATATCAGGAAGGCATAAAAGCCATCGTTTCCAAGCTCGGCGACAAAAAACTTGTCATTACGATAAAGGCGGGCGGAGTAACCACCGATGCTGCGAAAGAGGCACTCGGCAGCGTTAAAAAGGAAGTTCCCGAGCTTGTGAAGGAGCTTACGGATGTCACGGTAACCTTTGTTGAAAAGGGCAACGGCAGCAACCAAGACAAGACCACCGAGCTTTTCAAAAAGGGTTCGGACACTTCGTCTGACACCTCATCGGATGCTTCATCCGACACCTCGTCAAAAGCGGAATAAAGGTTTGATCCGCTTCTTTATCGGGCGGTCATCTGCTTTCCGTGTCACCTGCATTCGATAGGGTCGATAAAGAGTCACCGCGCGATCCCGCTGCAAGGTGTCATTTACTGCAGGCGGACGCTCGGCTCACCGCGGTTTGATTTATTATTGTTCGCCTAAGCGCGGCTTACCTTATCGGCCGCATTGAATTATGTGCTATTGCGCCCCGCCGGGGTCGGCAAGTTGATTGCCGACATCGGCGGGGTCTTTGTTATTCCGATTCTCAGAGTCTCGGTCGGGCAAGCGGAAAAGGCGGGAATTAAAGCGGCGCCGCGGTGCGCGCCGAAGGCGCGCATCAAACGGGAGCACGGCGGGAGGCGGCGTAAGCCGCCGTGTCGGTGCCGCCCCGAGACTTGAGAGGGGCGGCACGGCAATACGAACCGTACCGCCGTGCCCCCGTTTTGCGCCCTCCCGAGGGAGGGCGCGCAGCGCCGCAGAGTGTCGCTCCCCACTCTGTTCCTCGTTCTGTCTTCCCTCCGCTCCGTTTTCGGTTCTGTTCCCGGTTCTGTCCTCCGATACGCGTCACCCTCTCCGCGTTCAAATTTGCTCTGCTTTCTCCGACCCGGCCATGCCCAAACCGACCCACTTCGACTTTCCACCTGTTCGGTCTGTCTTCTATGACTCGGTCTGCTTTCTACGGCTTGGTTTGTCCTCCGCGACCCTGTCTGTCCCGCTGCCATGCGCACCGGATGTGCGCATACTCCGTCCGCCCGCGATGTCTTTTATGGACCTCTCCCGCCTACAGGCAATATT
>CAKRVQ010000026.1 GCA_934408795.1 uncultured Eubacteriales bacterium | reverse complement strand
CTGCCCTTTGAGTCATAGGTATAGTTTACCGTACCGCCGTTGGCGTCGGTCACCGACGACACATGGTTTTTATCCGCCGTATAGTTCGTTGTACTGCGGAGGTATTTTGTATACGCCGTATCGGTACTTTTCAGGGTGACGGTCGTCGGGAGGCCGTCTGCCGTATAGGCATATTCGGTCTTTATTCCGAGGTCGGTCTGCGTTGCCGAGGTCAGTTGTTTGCCCTTTACTCCTCCGTACGAGAAGTTCCATGTTCCGTTTTCGGTACTGCTTGTTGCGGTGAGGTTTCTTGCGGCGTCGAAGGTATTTGATGTGACCTCGCCGTTATACAGGCTTTTGACCGACTGCACATTTCCCGCGGCATCATAAGCATACGCGGTTCCCGTGGAGTCGAATCTCAGGTTCATATTGCTGACATAGGCCGTATTGCAGTTACGGTAGTATTGGAAATACACCCTGACATATGTCACGGTAAGGTTTGCATCTATCTTGCTTTTTGACGGCATAAAGGTCTTGCTTGCATACTGCCACGAGGTGGTAGCGGTATTGAGCGGCAGGAACTTTATTTCGTTGGTATTGTCACTGTAATAGAATCTTATCGCGAAAGAGAAGAGCTTATCCATGCTCTCGGGTGCGCCCACGGGGACGGAGTTTGCTTTTGCATATCCCGAGAGACTGAACACGGCGTTTTTCGCAGGTGCATTTATCTTAATATTCTGAGCGGTGGCATAAGGATTGGCATAGTATCCCGGCATCATATATCCGGTCTTTATGAATTCCGGGCGGGTCGGATCATTATCCGTAAAGCTGACCGAGCCCGAGCCTGTTCTCACCCAGGTAGTATCCCAGAGGGTGCCGTTGCCGGTCATATTACAGTTATCCAAGAGGTTGTAATCGTTTGCGCAGTCGGAGCGTTCCAGCTGCACGCAATCGAAGTAGACCATTCCCGAGGTGTTTTCGGTACCGAGTCCGACCGTAAGGCTCGTGCAGCCTTCGGGGACCTCGGCGGTCCACTGTATCCTCTTCCACTCCCCGTCCGTGGTCGACCTGACGGTAAGTCCCGTTTCGTTTCCGCCTTCGGGTTTAAGGGATATTCTCACGCCCTCGCAGTCGTCGGTCTTGTAATATGCCGAGAGTGTATATGTTCCCTTTGTTACCGCGACGGTCTGCCTTGCCATTCTTGTCTGATCGGCGAAGCCCGAGGCTCTCATGCATTGGTAGCCCACATAGTGATCCAGTGTCACGACAAAGACATCGGCATCAAGTGTCCAGTATGTTGTTCCGGTCTCGAAACTGTGGTTCTTTATTAAGTTATCCACGGGCGCAGTGACCGATCCGGTCAGAGCGGTTCTGTTTATCTTGCTCAGATCGGTCGTTGTCGTATATTCCCCGTATGCAGCGCCGTAGTCGTTATACGCCGAGGTGCATCTGCCCCAGTTATCGAAGACATATGCAGTCTTTACTGCCTTTTCGGGTGCCTGCTCGTTTTGCGAGGTCACGGTGGTACTGTTGCCCGCGTTATACACGAAGGCGAGGCTTCCGCCGGTATGTGAAGTAAATGCGGCTGCGGTCGTATCGGATATATCCGCCGCCGACGAAAACTCGGTGAGTTTTTTGACTCTCCGTTTATTTCCTCCTGCGTTATACTGCTCTATGAATATTCCGTTTCCGTCCGCAGCGCGGACCGTTCTCAGTGTCTTATCCGCATTGTATGTAAAGGTTATCGTCCTGCCGTCGGCAAGCGTTACCGAGGAGAGTATATCGTGGTTCGGGATATTCGGGTCATAATTGAAGGTGACCGTCCTGCCGTAGGAATCGGAGAGTGAGAGTATCTCGTTATACGATCCCCTTGTTATGTTTATTACATTGCCGTTTCCGTCGGTTATTCTTCCTATTCTCGTCGCCGAGGTTATTCCGTAGGTCAGGGTGAGGCCCGCGTTACTGTCCGCCGGTATTATTCCGGTTATGAAGCCGCCGCTGTTGAAATTGCGGACATTTCCGTCCTTATCCGTCATTTTCCAGCCGCCCGAGCATGTCACCGCGTCATAGCCGTAGCCGAGTTCGTCGAGGCGGTGGAGTCCGTCGGATTTGGTCGTATCTTTAAGATATATTGCGGTCCCGTCGGCATCGAGATAGTAATAGTTATACCCTGCCGCTTTAAGAGTCGCGTTTTCGACCGGGACTATCCTCTGCTCCAGGTTGAGCTTCATGCCGTAGCCGCAGTCCGAGAGTTTATCCCCGGTCAGGTACTTGGTGGAATCGTACATAAGTGTGATCCCTGCCGGCATAAGCTCGCTTATTGTGGATATGAGCGGGAATTCCGCGATATAGTTTCCGCTGAAGGTATTGACCGACATATCTCCCGAGTTACCTATCGCGGCGGACGAATAGCTCCAATAAGGCTCTATTCCCGCGGTGTCGCAGTAGGTGTACACATATGTCGGCTTGTATGTATCCAGTCCGCTGTAATACTTCGAAATGAAAGCGGCGCAGTTCTGTGAAGTGAAGCGGCTGTCGGTACCGACCCATACGCCGTTATTTGCCTTATCTCCGTTATGCCAGCTCTGTGCGAGTCCGGTTATATCGAAATAAAAGAACTTTTCGGAGTTTGATGCCGAGGTCACGGTCGCATTGTAGTCCAGCTTGACCGAGGAATGCGAAGGCACACTGCTTCCGCGGAGGTAGATATCCCCCTGCCATGCGCTTGTTATCTCATATGCAAAGAGCGGGAATGCGGTCGTCGGTTTGGTAACGCAATACATATACAGTCTTGCGTCGGTAATACGGGCGGTATCCGGCATCCCCGAGGGCAGCTGCGCCCACAAGAGCGAAGAGATATCCGCACCGTAAACATATCCGACCTTGAGTGTGTTTTTATTGCTAACCAAAGAGGCGGCGTCATCGTCCTCTATGCCGTACACGGCGGCACTGACCTGGCGGGAGGCGCTGTATGCGCTTTTATCCGCAAATGTGGGATCTATGGTGACAGGGTAGACCCTATCTTCCGAGTATAGCCAATCTCTTGAGGCGGATATATAATACAAAAAGCCGTCATCGGTCGGGGTGACGGTAACGGATATATCTTCGCTTACGGCTCCTGCGGCATCGAACATATACGGTGCCTCTATTAAAAACTCCGCTATGCCGTCCCGAACCAGCTCCACAGAGCCGTCCGAAAGAAGAACGGGTGTATAGTCTTCGGTGCGGAACCTGAACCCGGCGCTTCCTCCCGCGCCTTTTCTTGCTATTATGAGGCTTTCTTTGAGTTTGTTCCCCGAAAGCTCATACTTCACGGTCGTTCCGCCCGCTATGCCGTAGGTTATCTCCGAAGTCCGTATCTCGGCGGACTGCTTTAAGAGGTTGCTCTTGGACACGGCATCGGTCCCCGACGCCTCGGTCATCTCTTCACGCAGTTCATTTTTAACATCTATATATCCCGAGATCTCGGAAGCATTCGCGGCAAGGGGTATCTTTTCCGCCGAAGCGACATCCTTTAGTCTGTCGACGGAATTCGACACCTCGCCCGAGCGCACCGAAACGGCATTATCCATGCCGAAGCTTAAAGTTGCCGAGCCTTTTTTGAGCACTATCTCATTGCCAGATGCGACCGATGTCGGCATTTCGGCGGTAAAACTGTTGGAACGGGTACGGTAAACGGTCTTTCCCGACACTGTGACCCGTTCAAGTGTATTATCTATTTCACGATAGGCCGAGCCGTCGAAGTAATGGACGGGAAGGTCGTAGGTCGCGGCGGTATAGCTGCCGTCGCTCATGCGAAAGTGCTTTTCATACACTCCCCTGCGGCTCTCTTCCTCGCCCACAACGGTTGCGGGCGACTCGTCCCCGCCCGCGGCGCGGCGCTCATCGAGTGAATCTATGTCGAATACGGAGGAGGTACCCATATCCGACGAAATTTCTGAGGCGGAGGCGGAAACAGATCCGTCTGCCCTGCCGACATCCCCGTTCGCACTTACGCCGAGCGGAATCACCTGCAAAACAAGCAGAACCGTCAACACCGCAGACAGCACCTTCATCCAACCGCAAAAACCCTGTTTTTCCATATTTTACCGCCTCCTCTTTATGTAAATTATATCTGACAAGGTGTCAATATTCAACAATTATTTGCACCAACATTCCGACATATTTCGACATTATGACAAAGTTGTAACTATTTCTCATTTATCCTGTAATTGATCAAAACCGATAGCACTGACTGTTTCACAAAAGTTTCTGTGAAATCATTATAAATGCGGAATAGTTCTTTCCGGCGGATGCACTTGCCGGCACGATTCATATCAGTTCTTCATCTATGCCGACGATAACATTCGATGCGTCATATTCAACCGTTATCAAGTACCCGTCCGCGGTATAATGAGAGGAGACCCTCGGTGCGTCGTTCCGGCCCGTATAGAGGAACAAGTACTCACCTTCCGGATCCGCCGTCATCACTTCTTCCAATGATTGGCCTATTTTAAATACATCGTAAGCGAATCTTGTCAACCGAATTTTGTGCACGGCACCGAGTATTTTATTCTCAGACTCGTCAAACAAAACCACCGCAACGTTTTTTTCGCCGAGGAATGACACTCGGTACACGCTGCCGCTTTTTCTTAAGCATTCTATATGATATCTGGCATCCAGTTCGCTCATTGAGCCGTCAAAGTCTGCAATTTCCGACAGTTGTGATTCGTTGTAAACCACTGTCGCCAGGTCAAATATGCTTTTTGATAGAGACACTTTAATTTCCGAGCCGCTTTTTTCTGTCCCGCAAGAGCAAAGCAGCAGTACCAACGCCGCTGCAGAGATCAGTATTTTTTTCTTCAGTAGCATATTGCACCTCTTCTTATGAATCTTTATACCCTATAATTGAATCATCTATCCAGATCTCATTGTTCTCTTTCCTGCTTGTCAGGAGTGCTTCCGAAGCTCTTTAATCAGTCTTTGCTCATCACACAAGAAATCCTTATCCCACTTACCGCGATACTCTTTAACAAAAGTTTTCCAAAACGATTTCGGAATTGTGAAATTGTTATCTGCAATGATCTCCGGTAAGCAGTGGAAACTATCTGCCAAGTCGTACGCCCTGTCAAACTCCTTTTTGTTTAACTCGTCAATTAAAATTCGAAATAATTTTACAAGCAGATCGTAAATATCGGCTTTTTTTAATACCTGATGATTGACATAAACATTATTGTGATATGCAAAAAACCAACGCTCGCGGTCAAGTCCGTCAATGGACGAAACGGCTTTTCGTATTTGGTTTTCCTCCGTATTATTCTTATCTTCAATGACTTTTATCATTTGAGCTAAAACTTGAGGATTTGACCTTTCGGTAATATTATTGCGTATCAAAACCAAAGCAAATGATATATCATATAGATCATTCTTGTTTATCATAATTCCTCCGGATCATTTGTAAGGCTCCGCAAAGATATCTATGGTCCGACCGTTAAGCAGGGGACCATATCAGGTATCATGTAAAAACAGAGTTACAATTATTACACCTTGATACGCTTGTCCACAATGACATTGCTCAGCCACTCGGCTGCGCGATGTATTTTTTCTCGAGGCGACCCTCTTCTTTGTTCAAATTCATCTTTGTATTCAACCGCATCATAAACTGTACCTAACGAATCCGCATCATATATGCGGATTGTAATCGGATACTCAACACACTCGTCATACAAAACCATAATACTTATTTTTTGATTAAGCCTTCTACAATCTTCCTGACAATTTTGCTCTCAAAATATAACTAATTATCATGAGCACTAAACAGGCAAACCCTGTAATCAATGTTTGATTATAGCTTAGCGTAATATGTAATTTTCTGAGCAGTTTTTCGGCATCTGCCGGCCCCATTATTTGTTCATATATACCAAATATTGCAAACAAAACCGTAGCAGCAAAGGAAGTGACATTTATAATCAGCAAAAATACATTGGTAAAAGATGTCATTTTAAACCATACCCCCATTGCTAAAAACATAATCGGTTGTACACACCGGGTTCCTGACTAATCCAACAACTAACCGCCCGTCTGAAAACAGTAAAAACATATCATAAAAACTTTTTACGCAAAATGTAGGTTATAATCAAAATTGCCAGGCATGCGAACATAAACAACCAAACACGCTCAAAACTCCACGGGGTTAATTTTTGGAGTATATTTTTATAATTTGCCGGCCCCAACAATTCGTATATTATCCCACTTGCTCCAAATAGCATGACTAAAACAAGAGAAATTATATTTATTATCAATAAGATAGTATTTAGAAACTGTCTCACTTTAATGTGTACTCCCTTTGCTCTGCTCTTTGCATATGTAAATTATATCTGACAAATTGTCAAGATTCAATGATTATTCACGGTGACATTTCGACATGATTCGACAATATAACAAAGTTATAACCTTTTCATGCCGACCACTGACGATACAAACCGATTTTACTTTAAAAAACGGAGAAGAAGTTAAGTAATAAGCAAAAAATCCCGCTCACCGAAGTGAACGGGATTTTGTGACCGCGCGACAAAATCGCACAACGGAAACTGTTTTATGAAGTGTTGCTGCGCAACATGAAGCAGCGGCGGCAGCACCGCCATGAAGCGCTCATCTTTGACTCGTATGAAGCGAAGCGCACTTGTTTCCCGAGCGAAGATAATATCCTTTTCATGGGCGCCAGCCCGCTTTATTTTCATGCGCCGTCAGGTGCGATTCATTTGAAAAAGCGCTTAGCATCATTATGCTAAGCGCTTTTTCATGGTGCGCTTGAAGGGATTCGAACCCCTGACCCACTGCTTAGAAGGCAGTTGCTCTATCCACCTGAGCTACAAACGCATCTCAATAAATTCGCTCCCCCTTGATCAAAGAGGAGCGATTGGAGCAGGTGATGGGAATCGAACCCACGTAACCAGCTTGGAAGGCTGGAATTCTACCATTGAACTACACCTGCATTTTTACGGCGATGTTTATCTTACCATATATGCCGCCTTTAGTCAAGAGTTTTTGAAAAGTTTTTTGATGAATCTTTAATTATTTTACCGAATCGGCATAACGGTAAAGCATCTTCGCATTTCCTTACAAAACGCGAAGATGCCCTTTGTTTCCTATCTGTGCCGCCGAGCAAGGCTTCCCCATAACGGATCACGGAGCGATACTCATTTTCGCGCGGCACACCGCAATACAGTGCTTTAGAGAAACAACTCATTACACGGTCACCCGTAACACGAGTCTATTCTTCATATTCGACCTTGATATCTTTACTGCCGTCGGGAGCCGATACTTTGATTTTTCCGACCTTCCCTTTTTCGACAATGAGGCCTACAACGGCATCTTCTATTTCACGCCTTATGATATTTCTGATCTCTCTTGCTCCGCGTTTATCGGTATCCACCTTTTCGGCTATCCGCCCGCAAACAGCAGCTTCGATATCAAGTATCACGCCCTTTTCCTTGGCAGATTCCGTGAGCTCATCGCACATAAGTTTTGCGATCTTTTCGTAATCGCCGCGGTCAAGCGGACGGAAGACGATTATATCGTCCACCCTGCCCAAAAACTCGGGTCTCAGGAATTCGGAAAGTGCCTTCATGGCCTTTTCTTTTGAGGCGGTCTCGCTGCTCTTTCCGAAGCCGAGGAGGTTTTCGTTGGTGTCGCTTCCCGCATTTGAAGTCATTATTATAACGGCGTTTTCGAAGTTTACCACCCTGCCCTGCGCATCGGTTATTCTGCCGTCATCAAGGACCTGCAAAAGAATATTGAGCACATCGGGGTGTGCCTTTTCTATTTCATCGAACAGTACAACCGAGAAAGGCTTTCTTCTGATCTTTTCGGTAAGCTGACCCGCTTCATCGTATCCGACATATCCGGGAGGCGCTCCTATGAGTTTCGAGACCGAGTGCTTTTCCATAAACTCTGTCATATCAAGGCGTATGAGCGTTTCGGGTGAGTCAAACAACTCCTTTGACAACACCTTTGCAAGTTCGGTCTTTCCGACGCCCGTGGGTCCCACAAATATGAAAGAAGCGGGGCGTTTATGCGCTGAGATATTTACCATGGAGCGTCTTACACCGTCCGACACTGCCTTTACGGCTTCATCCTGACCGACGATCTTGAGCTTGAGTTCTTTTTCCATGGAAGCGATCTTATCCAACTCGCTCGACTTGACCTTGGATGAAGGGATACCCGTCCACAACTCGATAACCCTTGCAAGGTCGTCTACGGTTACCGAATTATCGGCTGCGGGGACGCAAAGCTCATTTGCTTTTTTCTTTTCTATTTCAAGCTCGGAACGCACCGTCGCCATTTTTTCATAGTCGGGTGTGTTGACATTTGCCTCAAGCTTGTCAAGTTCGCCGAGAAGCTCGGCTATACGGTTATTTGCATTGTAAAGATCGTCTATCGCCTTATTTCTGAGGCAGGCACAGGCGCAGGCTTCATCAAGCAGATCGATAGCCTTATCCGGTAAAAAGCGGTCGGTTATATAGCGTTCCGACATATTGACCGCTGCCTCCGCCACCTCGTCCGACACCTTTACATTGTGGTATCCTTCATAATAAGGTTTTATGCCTTTAAGCATTTTCACCGTATCGGCGATTGAAGGCTCATTGATAACAACGGGCTGGAATCTTCTTTCAAGGGCGGCGTCCTTTTCGATATATTTTCTGTATTCGGCAAAGGTCGTCGCGCCTATAACCTGAACCTCACCGCGCGAGAGTGCCGGTTTGAGAATATTACCCGCGTTCATGGAGCCTTCGGATTCACCTGCCCCGACAAGGTTGTGTATCTCATCTATAAACAGAATTACATTTCCCGCCTCTTTGACTTCGTCGATGAGGCCCTTTATTCTGCTTTCAAACTGACCTCTGAACTGGGTCCCCGCCACAAGACCGGTGAGGTCAAGCAGATGGATTTCCTTATCAAGAAGTCGCGCGGGAGCGGTCTTGTTTGCTATCATCAGCGCAAGTCCCTCGGCTATGGCGGTCTTTCCCACGCCCGGCTCGCCTATAAGGCAAGGATTGTTTTTCGTTCTCCTTGAAAGGATCTGTATAGTGCGATAAAGCTCCTTATCTCTGCCGATAATAACATCAAGCTCTCCGTTCTTTGCCTTATCGGTGAGGTTGGTACAATACTGTTCAAGGTATTTACGGCGCTTTGTCTTGTGCTTCTTTCGGTCGTCGTCT
>CAKRVQ010000025.1 GCA_934408795.1 uncultured Eubacteriales bacterium | reverse complement strand
TCAAGGTGGATACCTATCGCTCATCCGGCGCGGGTGGGCAACATGTCAACAAGACCGAATCCGCGATCCGCATAACACATATCCCTACGGGAATCGTCGTTGCATGTCAGAACGAGAGAAGCCAGCATCAGAACCGCGAGGTTGCAATGAAAATGCTGAAATCCAAACTTATAGAGATCAAAGAGAGGGAACACCTCGATAAGATCGAAGATATAAAGGGCGTGCAAAAGGAGATCGCATGGGGCTCGCAGATACGCTCGTATGTATTTATGCCGTACACATTGGCTAAGGATCACAGGACCGGATTTGAATACGGCAATATAAACGCTGTCATGGACGGGGATATCGACGGTTTCATAAACGCCTACCTTAAATCGCTTGTTCAGTAATCGTGCGAGAGGACCTCGCACGACGAACAGTAAAACAATTCCCTCATCGGCAAAACAGTTATTTATCGAAAAAGCGCCTGAGTAACAGGCAATTAAGACTATTTACCGTACAGTGTCGGAGGAGGTGCTTCATTGGATCTCTATTCAAAATATTTTGTTCCGTTTCCTACCGTGAGATCGGGCAATGTCATTTTAAGACGAATGAGAAAAGATGATCTGCCGGGACTGTATGACTACTGCAGGAGAGATGAATCCTGTCGGTATTCGGAATGGTCGCCTCACAGAAAACCTTCCGATACCGCCGGCTTTATTTCGTGGATAATTTCGGGGTACCGCAGACATGAAAGCTTTACCTTCGCGGTTACGACCGCCGAGGGTGATGTGATCGGAACGGCAAGCTATATGAAATTCGACGAGAATTACCGTGTGGCGGAAATAGGCTACGGCATAAACTCGGACTATTGGCATAAAGGGTACGGAAAGTCGGTGGTCGAGGGGCTTATTTACTATGCATTTGAGGTCATAGGCGTGCTCAGAGTCTGCGCAAGAGTGCTGCCCGAGAATGAGGCGTCGGCGGCATTGCTCAAGGGCAGGGGATTCACTCTTGAAGGAATAAATCGCCGCGCACTGTGCTTTAAGGGCGCCTACCGTGATGTGGCGGTGTATTCGATGCTGAGAGACGAATACCTCAAATGCCGTACCAAAAAATAACCGCCGCGAAAAGCGAAAGTAACGCGCAAGGCGAAAGTAATAAGTTATGGTGAACAGTGAAAAAGTGAGGTGTCGGCTCCGCCGACGGAAATCTATACACAACCGCTGCTTTCCTTGAACCTCGCCGCCCACCGGCGCACCTTGCGCGCCGACGGGCGGCTCTCTTTATACTCTACTGTGAGTAGAATCGCCTCAATGTGCATTCTGCGCCCGCACCTTGCGCGGGCGCACCAATCGGATACGGACAACGCCTGACACGGTAACTAAATTGGATTCAAAATTTACACCCGTGTCAAAATTTTTCGAATTTGCAACTTTGGCTACGAGCGGGCGCCAGGGGAGGCAAAACCGCCGGCGTTTTTCGGCTTGTGCGAGACTTTTTTGCACTCTACCATGAGTAGAGTCGCGGTTTTACCGTTGCTTTTGCGCCCGCGCAGGGTGCGGGCACAAAAGGGGCGGAGTGCTGCAGAAATCGGCAAGTAATAAGTAAAAGTGCACAGTGAAGAAGTCAGGTGTCGGCCCTGCCGACGGAAATCCGCAGCCGTTGTTTGAGTAGACGATAATGCGGTCGGCGACGACAGAAAAACGGCGCCGACTGAAGGCGTGATCGGCAACGACCGAAAACATAGATACAACCACCGCCCGCGGCAGCCGTCGCGGGCGGTGGTTGCGTGTTTAGTCATTAGCGGCGCGAACACAAAGCAATCGCTTATTTGCACCCGCACCCCGCGCGGGCGCAAAAAGTGGGCCGATGTGCTGCCGAAATCGGCAAGTAATAAGTAAAAGTGCATAGTGAAGAAGTCGGGTGTCGGCCCCCGCCGACAAAATCCATACATAACCGCCGCTTTGCCTTGAATCCATTCAATCACTGCCTACTACCGGTTCACGACTCACAAGAGGTTTACCGCCGCCCGCTGCCTCTCTCGGGCGCAATCCGCCTGCCGGAGCGGTTTCATTGCCTGTGTCGAATTTTGTCGAACGCCACGAGCAGGATGGAGGACCGACATATGCGCATCTCGCTGCAGGACTTGCCCCTGCCGTCCGCCTACTGCAACTCCACCGCCGCCCACCGCCGTGCACATTCAGCGCGCGCCGACGGGCGGCATTCATTATACTCTACTGTGAGTAGAATCGCCTCAATGTGCATTCTGCGCCCGCACCTTGCGCGGGCGCATCGATCGGATACGGACAACGCCTGACACGGTAACTAAAACCGAGTTCCAAAATTTACACATGTGTCGAAATTTGTCGAATTTGCAACTTTGGCTACGGGCGGTGGAGGTTCCTTTTTTACTCCCGCTCCGTTTCCCACGCGGCGGGGCAGTACGGGCAGGTGAGGACAAGTAGAGACACCGGGGAGCGCGACATGCCCACCGGCGCACCCTGCGCGCCGACAGGCAGCTATTTTATACTCTGATTTAAGGTAAAATCAGAAGCCGCCCGCTTGCCCGTCTGCTGAGTGCCGATCCGTCGCGCACTCGCTGATCACGCATTGGATTCTTGCGAATTCTACCTGCCAAACGCTTGACCGCCCCGCACACCGCGCAGGCGCACCAATCGGATACGGACAACGCCTGACACAGTAACTAAATTGGATTCAAAATTTACACCCGTGTCAAAATTTTTCGAATTTGCGATTTTGGTCACGGGGCGGGAGCAAGGGGAGGCAAAACCGCCGGCTTTTTTTGGCTTGTGCGAGACTTTTTTGCACTCTACCGTGAGTAGAGTTGCAGTTTTACCGTTGCTTTTGTGCCCGCGCAGGGTGCGGGCGCAGCGAAAGAGCTTTTCCGTGCGCTATCGAATAATGTGCGCGACGGGCGGCTCAGCTATACACGCCCGCAGGCATAACACTGCTACCCCGTGTGTCGAATTCTGTCGAATAAGAGCGCGGCACGTGCGGCAGCACATTTGCATATCGACGTCGTGTCTCTTTTTGCGGTCAGTGATCCCTTTTATGCCCGTTTGAGCCTGTTTGCGCCCGCTCGCGTCAGCCCTCGGACTGCAGACACAGGGGGCGGCGCAGGTGCGTCGGGTCGATCGTGAGGGCGTTTTGCCCCTTTTTTGTTTTCACATACCGAATGCGACATAAACCGCCAAAGGATCGGTGGTATATTGTTTTTCGGCTCTGCATTAACAATATGTGTCATGTACGGCACATCGTCTCCGATACGCGCCGTGCCCGATATATCATACCTAACGCGTCATGCGCATCATGCGTTGTGTCCGCCGTTCCCGTTAGTCCCTGCAGTCGCCGCCGTCGCAGATGAGTCAAGCGTCGACCGCTTATGGTCGTGCTGTCACTCGTCACCGCAGCTTTGAAGTGCTGCGGTACGACTGCCGTATTCAGGCAGGGTACTGCCATAGGTCAAAAGAGCAGACAGGGTCTCGGCCGGCGGAAATGCGTCAATACCGCACCAAATCTCCCCCTAAAATACCGCGAGCGTTTCCTGCGGGTTGTCCTTATCTGAACACTTCCGTACGCAAAATCGCTTCGCACCTGCCGACGGCGAATCTTCAAGTGATTTTCGGCTTTTGAACCGCAGGCGGGTCTGCACCCGTGAGGGTGAGATGAACAAAAAGCGCTGCAAAGGCTCGTCGGTAATTGCATTCGCCGTTTCAGACCGATGACGATACGAAGAAATCGTATACGATTTTTAACAACCGAGCATCGGCGGATCCCGCCGATATAAGGCGGAATGTGCACACTAAATCGACTTGTCGCTGCCTTGAGCTGCAAAATGTGGCAGAATTGTGCAAAATGCACAATAAAACATATGTAAAAATTTACCGTGCATTTGATAATATACAAAAAAATCGGTTGAAAAATACAATGGGAAATGATAATATTAAAATGTGTAAAGATATAAAGCAGGATGTGATGGGATGGAACTGAAAAATCGTCTGGAGCTCTTTGTCTCCGGGCGCGAAACCGCGGCTTATGAATATATGGGCTGCCACCCCGAAAAGCGCGGCGGCAAGTCCGGCTCGGTATTCAGGGTTTGGGCGCCCAATGCCGCATCGGTATCGGTGACGGGAGACTTCTGCGGTTGGGATACCGAAGGTCACCCGTGCGAGAATATCGGATACGGTGTTTGGGAGGCGTTTGTCGCCGATGTCGGCCGTTATGACAATTACAAATACTGTGTGACATCGCGTGAAGGGAAAAGGGTCTTAAAAAGCGATCCTTATGCTTTTCACGCCGAGACCCCGCCGTCCGATGCCTCCAAGGTATATCCTCTTGATAAATTCAACTGGCATGATGCGGAGTGGACAAAGCGAAGGGAAAACACCGACCTTTACAATTCGCCGATGAATATTTACGAGGTCCATGCAGGCTCCTGGCGCAAAAATCCGGACGGCAGCTGCTTTGACTACGAGCGTCTTGCCGACGAGCTTTCGGAGTATGCCCTCGATATGGGTTACACCCACATTGAACTGATGCCCGTCAGCGAATATCCTTTTGACGGTTCCTGGGGCTATCAGGTGTCGGGATATTATGCCCCCACCTCGCGATACGGCACACCGGACGGTTTTAAAAAATTTGTCGACAGGCTGCACGAAAAGGGACTGGGCGTTATCCTCGATTGGGTCCCCGCCCATTTTCCGAAGGACGAAGTCGGTTTGTACCGATTTGACGGCACCGCCTGCTATGAATATGCTGACGAGCGCAAGGGCGAGCATAAGAGCTGGGGCACCGCCGTGTTCGATTTCGGAAGAGGCGAGGTGCGCAGCTTCCTTATATCAAACGCTTTATACTGGTTCAGGGAATACCATGTAGACGGGCTGAGGGTCGATGCGGTCGCGTCGATGCTCTATCTCGATTATGATCGCAAGCCGGGTGAATGGACGCCGAACATATACGGCGGCAAAGAAAACCTTGAGGCGATAGAATTCCTTAAAATGCTTAATGAGGCTGTCTTCTCCGAAATAAAAAATCCCCTGATGATAGCCGAGGAATCGACCGCCTGGCCGATGGTCACAAAGCCGACATATTCGGGCGGTCTGGGCTTTAATTTCAAATGGAATATGGGCTGGATGAACGATATGCTCAGATATTCCTCTCTTGACCCGTTTTTCAGGAAATTCAACCACAATTCGCTGACTTTTTCCTTCTTCTATGCCTTTTCGGAGAACTTTATACTTCCGCTTTCGCACGATGAAGTGGTGCACGGCAAATGTTCGATGATAAGTAAAATGCCCGGCGAATATGACGAAAAATTTGCAGGTCTTCGTACATTTTACGCATACATGGCGGCGCATCCGGGTAAAAAACTGATATTTATGGGTCAGGAGTTTGCGCAGTTTATTGAGTGGAATTATGAGAACCAGCTCGACTGGCTTCTTCTTGATTATGACAAGCACAACAAAATGCAGCATTTTGTGAAGACCCTCAATCGGTTTTATCTTGACAACGCCCCGATGTGGGAAAACGATTCCTCTTGGGAAGGCTTCTCGTGGATATCTCACGACGACTGCGATCAAAGCATAATTGCCTTCAGAAGGATAGACCGTTCGGGCGGCGAGATAATCGCGGTCTGCAACTTCGTTCCCGTAGGCAGAGAAAACTACCGCATAGGAGTTCCGTACGAAGGAACATACTCGGTCGTACTCAACACCGATGCGGCCGAGTTCGGCGGCTCATCGGACGGCAAAAAAGCGGTTTACAAATCTGAAAAAATACCGATGCACGGGTATGAAAACTCGATATCGATCGAAATACCGGCAATGTCGGTCCAATATTTAAGCTGCAGAAAAAAGTCTCGCAAAACGAGATCCAAAAAAGGAGAATAAGAACCGTGAAGCAAAAGGAATGTGTGGCAATGCTGCTCGCAGGCGGACAGGGCAGCAGGCTCGGAGTGCTTACCCAAAACATTGCAAAACCTGCAGTGCCCTACGGCGGCAAGTATCGCATAATAGATTTTCCGCTTTCAAACTGCGCAAACTCCGGTATAGACACGGTCGGCGTTCTTACCCAGTATTCCCCGCTTGAGCTGAATGATTATATCGGCTCGGGAAAACCGTGGGATCTCGATCGTGCGGACGGAGGCGTGCATGTTCTTTCGCCGTATCAAAACATAAACGGAGCCGATTGGTACAAGGGCACCGCCAACGCCATTTATCAGAATATTCCGTTCATTAAAAGGTATAATCCCAAATATGTGCTGATACTTTCGGGCGATCATATCTATAAGATGGATTATCGGAAAATGATCGCCGAGCACGAGAAGGCGGGGGCGGACTGCACCATTGCGGTCATTGAAGTGCCGATGGAGGAGGCATCCCGTTTCGGCATTATGAACTGTAATCCCGACGGGTCGGTCTACGAATTCGAGGAGAAGCCGGCGAATCCCAAGAGCAACCTTGCTTCCATGGGCATTTATGTGTTCAACTGGGAGAGTCTGAAGGTCTACCTTGAAAAGGATGAGGCGGATCCCGATTCGTCCAACGACTTCGGAAAAAACATAATTCCCGCAATGCTCGGAGACGGAAAGAAGCTTCAGTCTTACCGTTTTGCCGATTACTGGAAGGATGTAGGAACCATTGATTCTTTATGGGAATCGAATCTTGATCTTCTGAATCCTAAGGTCGAGCTTGATCTTTCGGATCCCGGCTGGAGAATTTATTCGCGTTCGCCTTCGGCACCGCCTCAATATATAGGCGAAAGCGCCGAGCTGCAGAATTCGCTTGTCACCGAAGGATGTGAGGTGGACGGCAAGGTGGACTTCTCGATCCTGTTTGAGAATGTCAAGGTGGAAAAAAGCGCGACCATTACCGATTCAATAATTATGCCGGGCGCACGCGTCGAGGAAGGCGCGACCGTTCAATATGCTATCATCGCGGAAAATGTGACGGTGAAGAAGAACGCAGTTGTCGGAGAGAGACCCGAAAACTGCAGCAACCTTGAGAAATGGGGAGTCTGCGTTGTGGGCGCGGGACTTACGGTCGGGGAAAACGCCGTGATAGGCGCCGGCACGATGGTCAAGAAGAATGTAGAAGAGGGTGAAAGAGTATGAGGGGCAATGACTGCTTAGGAATAGTTTTTCCGAATGTTCATGACGATGTGATGTCGGAAATGACGGTCAGAAGGTCAATGGGCTCTGTGCCTTTCGCGGCTCGCTACCGTATGATAGACTTTACCCTTTCGCTGCTTGTAAATGCGGGCATTTCCAAGGTCGGGGTGCTTGCCAGAGCCAATTATCGTTCGCTTATGGATCATCTGGGATCGGGAAAATCATGGGATCTTGACCGCAAGAGCGGGGGATTGTTTATCCTTCCTCCCTTTGCATACGGCGAGGGCATATACACCGGTCACATTGACGCACTTGACAACGCTTCGGATTTTATAGGGCATTCGACCCAGAAATATGTCGTGCTTTGCGACTGCGATGTCGTTATGAATTTTCCTCTTGAGGAAATGATCGAGCGGCATATCGAGACGGGCGCCGATGTCACCGTGGCATATAAGCACGGCACCGCTCCCGAGGGCACCAAGGACATAACGGTCTTCAAGTTTGACCGCAAGGGAAGGGCAAAGGACATACTTATCACCGGAAATGTCAAGGGAGTATGCGATCACAGTCTGAAGGTCATGGTCATGGAGCGCGAAAAGCTGCTTTCGTTTGTTGCGGATGCGGTCGCGCACTCGCAGAACAGTATATCCCGCGATATTCTTCAAGCCAACATTGAGGAGCTTGACATAAGAGGATATCGTGTTGAGACATATGCGGAGGTCATGACGGGTATGGAGGCTTATGTTAAAATAAGCAATCGTCTGCTTTCGGACCGCAAGGCGCGGGATGAGCTTTTCTGTCATGAGAGACCGATATTCACAAAGACCCGCGACGATATGCCGACCAAATACGGTCTGAGATCATCGGTCTCGGGTTGTATGATCGGGGACGGGTGCATCATTGAGGGCAAGGTGAAAAACAGTGTCATTTTCAGAGGTGTTCATATTGCCGAAGGCGCCGTTGTGGAAAACTGTATAATCATGCAGGACAGTACCGTGGGCGAAAACGCCGAGATAAGGAATGTCACCCTTGATAAGAATGTGACAGTGAACGCAAATGTCACCCTTTGCGGTTCGCCGGTCTATCCCATGTATATAAGAAAGGGTGCAACCGTTTAAGTTGCCTATAGGGAGAGCATTATGAAGGTTTTATTTGCAGCAAGTGAGGCGTATCCTTTTGCGATGACGGGCGGTCTCGCCGATGTGGCGGGAGCGCTGCCGAAGGCGCTCAGAAAGAGGCTTGTCGGCTGCCGTGTGGTAATACCGCTTTATGAATGCGTGCCTGCCGAGCTTCGGGAGAAGATGCAGTTCATAACAAGTATTACGGTGCCGGTGGCATGGCGCAGGCAGTATTGCGGGATCTTTGAAGCGCATATCGACGGTGTTATCTACTATCTTATAGACAATCAGTATTATTTCAAGCGTCAGGGGCTCTACGGTCATTATGACGATGCCGAGAGGTTTGCATTCTTTTCCCGAGCGGTGCTTGAGATGATACCGCATATCGGATTCATTCCGGATGTGATCCATTGCAATGATTGGCAGACCTCCCTTATTCCGACATTTCTCGACTATTTTTATCGCGGAATAGAGGAATATAAAAACATAAAAACGGTTCTGACCATTCACAATATACAGTATCAGGGCAAATACGGCAAGGAGCTGATACCCGATGTGCTCGGAACTCCTCCCGAGGCGGAGGATGTTTTGTCGTATGACGGCTGCGTAAACTTTATGAAGTCGGGCATCGAAAGAGCGGACAGGGTAACCACCGTTTCGCCGACATATGCGAGGGAGATACTTGACCCGTGGTATTCGCACGGTCTTGACGGCATACTGCGCGACCGCGCATGGAAGCTGCACGGTATAGTAAACGGCATAGATACCGATGTTTACAATCCCGAGACCGACCGTCTGATAGCGAAGAACTTTTCAGCCGATGACCTTGAGGGAAAGGCTGAGGACAAAGCGGACATAAGAAGGATCTTCAGGCTTCCCGAACTGCCCGATGTGCCGGTGGTCGGCATTGTTTCAAGGCTTGTCGCGCACAAGGGATTTGACTTGGTCAAGTGCGTTTTTGAGGAGCTGCTCGGCGAAAATGTGCAATTCGTCATACTCGGCAGCGGCGAATGGGAGTATGAGACCTTCTTCCACTCAATGGCTGAGAGGTATCCAGACAAGGT
>CAKRVQ010000024.1 GCA_934408795.1 uncultured Eubacteriales bacterium | reverse complement strand
GTGCATGGCTTTTCTTATTACGGGGAAAAGCCGCCCGTCGGCGCGCGCAAGGTGCGCGCCGACGGGCGGCTTTAGATATTGTTTATCGGTTTGATCTTCCCTGTATTTGTTTCGGGAACCCGTCATCAGAGCGGGAGATCCTTCTTTGTGAATCTCATCGAACCGACAATGTAACCGAGCAATCCGAGTACCGCGAGTATGCAGAACTTCCAGATAAACACTCCTGTCTCATCCATTATCGAGATCACATCAAACAGGGAAATGATCGTCGTATAGTTGAAGTGGTTGAGTGCGTCAAGTCTTACCACGGAGGGGATGACCGGGCTGCCGAACAATCCGAGCATTGCGGCGACAAGTGCGAATATGCTGAGCCCTCCGCCGATCGCCATTGACCGTTTGCTGCGGTCGAACACGCAGGAGGTAAAGAAGCACAGACCCGACAATGCGAACAGTACAAGGAACGCTCCGACATTGAGCAGCGCAAGCTTTCCGTAGGTAAGCTCAACATCCTCATTCACTATCGCCAGACACACGAAGCCCGTTGCGGTAGTGAGTCCGAACATTGCCAAGAGCGAGCCGATAAGATAGACCGCCTGGGTAAATACAACGGTTGAGCGGCGTGTTGAGGTCGAAAGGACATATGCCATGGAGCCCGAGTCGACCTGTCCCGAAATAAGGTTGTTTGATGCCATTATCATATAGATTATCGGAAGGAGCAGACCCGCCAGTTTATAGAATATAGAACCCACTATCAATGTGTAAAGGTCAGCCTGACCTATTTCCTCCAAGGCATCCGACACCTCTTCGGGAAGCGATGCGAGCAGACTGTCGGAAATATCGGCTATAAGCTCATCATTCTTCGCCGCGACTGCCTTATTGAACTCCTCTTCGGAGGCTATCTCACCCGAGTCGAGCTTTTCTTTCAGTTGTCCTATTTCGTACTCATAACGATTATTGTAGGTTATTGCCGTTGTAACGGCGGTATGCTTAAGCGAGTCATAGGTATATCCGAAAGAATCGTATTTCTCTTTTGTTACACCGAAAGAGGACAGATTGTTCACGATGTTTTCAACATTTTCGGCCTTGGTGAGGTTGCCTGCAAGGAATACCGCCGAGCCGTTCTCCGCTCTTGTGTTACGGTAGTCTTCGCGCTCGGAATCGTCGATATACTCAGCGGCATCGCCCGCCTTCATATGGGCTATGAGAGATGTGATGTCGTAGTCTGCGGGGGCCTCTTCGCCGTTTTCGGTATAGAAATCGTTAAAGGTTCCGTTGGGATTTATGACATACATCACCGCACCGAGCATTTCCTTTGCCTCGGCACTGTCTTCCGTATATTTTTCGTCTATCGTCAGAGCATTTTTGTAAATACCGTCCTGCAGCTCCTTAACGGCGACGGTGTATGCAGCCGCAACGGCGCCCTTGTCGGAAACGGGATTCTGTGCTTTGTACTTTTCGACTGCCGCCGCGTATTCCTCATCGCTGTTGAAGGACTCGCGCTTCGGTGCAGCCTCCTGCCAGTCGGAATAGTTCTTAAGGTAAAGCTTTGCCGCATCGGTCTCAGCCGCGGGCATCTTTTCTTTCCAGGCATTTATTGCCGCGGCGTAGTAATCCGCCGAAGGAAACGCCGACTGATCCGGCATTTGGGCAAGCCAACCGGAAAAATAAGCGTGATATGTCAGCGCATCGGTCGAATTATTTACAAAGAGCGAATCAAACTCCTTCTCGCCCGATGCCGCGAGGTTATAGTAGTTTATCGCACGCTTTTCGATCTGGGAATCGATCTCCTGAACGATTATGGTGTCTTCGATGGCGTTTTTGGTGTCGCCTATTCCGCCGCCTCCGCTTATAAGCATAACGCAGGCAAGCATAAAGCAGACCGCGAAGGTGATTATCGACCACATCGTACCGTTAGCTTTACAGGACTGCTTAAAAAGTGCTTTACTGAACATTGTCTATCTTCTCCTTTTGCTCAAACAGTATCTTCTTAAAATGCATTTCAAGTGTGTACGGCAGCTCCGAGATGAATTTCACATCATAACCGTTCAGCGACTTCAGCAGCTCCGGGGTCTTGTCGGTCTCTATACGGACGGTGACCTGATCATACTGTTCCTGATACCGTATGATATCGTACCTCTCTTCCGCTCTGAATCTGTCGCAATCGGCACGGCTGTTGAATTCGATCTTGAAGTCCTTTATCGGTCGGTTCTTTATGGAATTCATATCACAGATATCGACTATATGTCCGTCGTTTATGAGTGCCACCCTGTCACAGGTCGCTTCAAGTTCATCAAAACTGTGGCTGCTCATAAAAACGGTCTTTCCCTTTTTGTGTTCCTCTTTTACGATATCAAGGAATGCCGCTCTCATCAGCGGGTCGAGGCCCGTTGTCGGTTCGTCGAGAATGATAATGGGTGAATCATTCATAAGTGCCGCCACAAGTGCGGTCTTTTGTTTCATACCTTTGCTCATCCGCTTAAGACTTGCGCGCGGATCAAGCTGCAGCCGTTCGATTATTTCATTCGCCCTGCTCATATCCTTTATTCCGAGGAATTCCGCCTGACATTTAAGAAAGTCTATTCCTGTAGGCAGATCGGGAAATGCGATCTCGCCCGGCACATATCCAATATTTTTCGCGATCTCACTCGCGTGCTCCCATGAAGAAAGTCCGTTCACGGAGACCTTTCCCGAAGTGGGCTTCAAAAACCCGAGCATGTTGCGGATGGTCGTTGTCTTTCCGCTTCCGTTAGTTCCGACAAAGCCCATCATCTCGCCTTCGGCGATGGTAAGGTTTATATCGAATATACCTCTGGCGGAACCGTAATCCTTCGTTAACGCCTCGGTTTCAATCACATTCATACAAGTGCACCCCCGAAGTCCTTATCCTCCTTGTAAAACTTCATAAAGTAGTCTTCAAGTGTCTCTCTTCTGTTGCTGAAGCCCTTTACCTTCATAGAGGATAAAAGTGATATCATATCGTTCATTTCTTTGTCCTCGACCGAGAAGTCGACCTTTGCGCCGTTTGTCGGATTCATTTGCACCGTTTTGAGCTTTGAGCAGCGCGACACGAAATTCTCCGCCTCGGCACTGTCGGCAAACTCGACGCTGTAATACTTTCTCGAAGCGTGCTTTAAGTCGTCCGCAACAAAATCTGAAACAATCCTGCCGTCCTTGATTATCGCGATGCGGTCGCAGGTCGAATCTATTTCGGAGAAAATATGGCTTGACAGAAGAATGGTCTTTCCTCGGGACTTTTCTTCGTGTATGAAAGAAATGAAGTTTTCCTGCATAACGGGGTCAAGTCCGCTCGTCGGTTCATCAAGTATCAGCACATCGGGATCGCTCATAAATGCGGTGACGACCGCAAGTTTTCTTTTAACTCCGAGGCTCATTCTTTTTGTATCGCCTTTAAGAGCGGTATCGTCCAGCTCGAACAGATCCAGCATCCTTCGCAAAAACTCATCGTTGCGGTTCTTTTGCAGGCTTCTCATCATACTTATGAATTCATTGCCCGTAAGTCCCGCGGGCAGTGCGATCTCGCCCGGGATATATCCCACCGAGCCGAGTATCTCATAATACTTTTTGAATGTCTCTTTACCGAAGATACGGGTACTCCCCGAGTCGGGTTTTGAGAATCCCATAAGGTGGCGGATGGTCGTGGATTTTCCCGCACCGTTAGGACCTAAGAATCCGAAGACCTCTCCCTCTTTGACATTGAGGCTGACATTAAAGACGCCTCTGCCGGAGCCGTAGTCCTTGGTGAGATCCTGAACCTCAATAATGTTCATCGTATCACTCCCAAAAAATAAACATTGTTGACATTTCTACAATGTTGAATTATAATGTCCTTGCAAGCGATTTGAAAGCACAATAAATTGACAGTTGTGAATATATCAACACTGTCGTGAAATTTGTAGATATCGGAAGTGTAAACGCCATGAAAGCAAAAAATCTGAACAACTCCTCCCGCAAAACAAGGGCAGCAATAAAGAGGGTGTTTGCTGAGCTTTTATGTGAAAAGCAGGAACTCGGCAAAATAACCGTGAGCGAGCTTGTGCGCCGTGCCGACATTAACAGGGGAACATTTTATCTTCATTATGACGACATTTACGGGGTTGCCGAGGATTACGAAAACGAGCTTATGAGCAAGTTTTTCAACGATGTGACCCTGCTGCAGATGACCGATCTCGACCGATTTATAGACTCCTTCTTTGAATACATCCGCGAAAACGACGAGAACTATAAAATGCTCTGCCGCTCAAACGATATGTTGTTTATCGTAAAAAAGCTCTCCTCGGTGGCGGTCAAAAAGCTGACCGAAATATGCCTTGCGGATCCGCGCATAATCAACAAGCAGTATATAGAGGTTGAGATCGCGATCTTTGTCGACGGGTTGATACTTGAATACATTAAATACTGTCGGTCATCTTCACTTTACGGGGTAGACGAGCTTTACAATTACACAAAGCACTGGGGTCGGGAATTTGTCTCAAAAAGAAAAAGCGCCCCTTTGGCGCTTGTATAGGCGAGCGGCAGATTATCGGCTCCGAATCATTACCTGAGGATATTATACGAAGAACGAAGCAAGCCCAAAGGATACGCAATCGGGCAGCGCCGCTCCGCGCGCCCTTAAAAGGGCGCGCGAAACGGGCGGGAGCACCTTGTTGTCGGTATCACGTGGTTCCGAAATCCGCTCCCGCTTACCGTCTTTATCGCGTCCCGTCCTCCGCCCGTTTTTGCGCCTTCGGCGCAGCGCGGCGCTGCCCGCAGGTAAAGTGCGGCACTGCAGTCGGCGCATTCCCCCTTTTTTCCCCCCCGGCTCCGGGGATTTAGGTTTTTATACTTCTTCCCTCCCGGACTCCCCTCGGACCCCCGCCCCGGGATCGGGAGCTACTCCGTTATTTGCTCGTTTATCAGTATGCCGTCAAGGCATTCGGGCGTCTTCCTTATGGGGCAATATGAAACATTGACTTCTTCAAGCGAGGGTATATCGCATATACTGTCGGGCAGCGAAGTCAGTCTTGTCAGATGAACATCAAGCACCCGAAGAGAATCAAGATCGCCGATATCGGAGGGCAATTTTCTTATCCCCGTAACCGCTGCCGAAAAGTAAGTAAGACGGGAAAGTCTGCAGATCTCATCGGGAAGATACTCTATACAGGTGAACGAAAGGTCAAGGCTCGTAAGCGAGGAAAGGCAGCCTATCTCGCGAGGCACTGTTGACAATTCGAATGCCTTGCGGCAGTCAAGTGTTTTTAGACGGGTGAGACCGCCGATCTCTGCGGGCAGCTCGGTCACCCTGTTTTTACAACAGGTCAGCGAGGTCAAACCCTTTAAGAGGCCGATGCCGTCAAGGCTTTTCAGCTCGATTCCGCTGCATACAAGAGCACCGTCGAACTCGGCGAGAAATTCTTCGGTAACGCGGTCTTCGGGGTCGATCCCCATTGCATTTGCCACGCATTCTGCAAGTGCCGCATCGGGAAAGAAACTGTTTAACGGTCGTGCGGCATATCTTTCGTCGACGGATCGGGTGCAGACAACGCAAAACAGAAGGATAACTGCGGCGACGGATAACAGTGTCGGCACAGCCTTTGCCGAAATCAGAACGGGCTTTATCACTCTTCGCTTTGTTTTTACAATATTCATATCGATACGCCTCCGATCGGTCGACCGAGCATTGCGCTCCGAAACAGTTTGTCATGATCCGACTGCCGAAAAACATACGGTCTTACTCTTAAAAGCTAATAATAAATATATATTGTACATATTGAAAAAATAATCGCGAAGGAAGCGGGAGACAAAAAAAGAACGGCTCCTCTTAAAAAATACAGGTGAAGTTTTCCGTTTTGTTAATGCTTTTCGTAAAATTTTGTGTTACAATACACTTAGAAGCAGACCGCCCGTCATACCGTGACGGACACCGAGGTCTTTATATCCCGCCAAACGCCGACTTTACCTGTCTTGCTTTGACCTGTGATCCGAAAAGCGAAAAAGCGTTCACCGAACCGAGTCCGAACAAAAAAGCATACCCCTGTAATTTTTATACCGAATCGGTAAAACATATAGAAAGAGGTAATAGGAAATGTCCGAAAAAAGCGAACGCGCAGCGAAAGGCAGATCACCCTTGAAGATCGTACTAATTGTTCTAATTTGTATCCTTGCTTTCATTGTTGTGCTGCTCTCGGCGGTAAGAGCTTATTTCAGGCTTCCCGTCCGTGGGTACTATAAGAATTCCGAAAAGACATTTGTTATTCCGGGTCTCTCCGAAGGGATGATCGTACAGGGACTTGAATATGACAAAGAAAACGGCTGGTTCGCGATCACGGGATACCGTACCGACGGAAAAGCATCACAGGTGAGCTTTGTCGAAAAATCGAGCGGCAATGAGATCAAGCGATTGAATCTTTTGAATTCCGACGGCTCGGACTTCACGGGTCATGTCGGCGGAATTGCGATACACGGCGGAAAGATGTATATTGCCGATTCACAAGGACTTGTTGTCTATAACTATAACGATGTGATGGATACAAAGAACGGTGAGGGCATCAAAGCCGAAGGTGTCTTTTCCACCCGCAGCGAAAACGACGGTATGGGTGTCGCGTTTGTATACGCCGAGGGCGACAACCTCTATGTAGGCGAATTCCACCGCGAGCCCAACTATACCACCCCCGATTCTCACAAGCACACCTCCGCAGCAGGCGACTCCAACACCGCGCTCATTCTTCTTTATAATTTCGATAACGAAGCGGAATTCGGTATATCGCCGGAGATAAAGGCGGCTTACTCGGTTCCCTCCCTTGTGCAGGGAATGTGTATGGACGGCAGCGGACGGATATATCTTTCAACCTCATACGGTCCCGCGTTTTCACATGTTTATGTTTACGGTAGCGCGGCACCCGACGGAATGATAACCGTCCTCAATCAGGAGGTTCCGCTTTATGTGCTTGATTCTTCCGTTCTGAGTAATGATATCAAGCTGCCTCCCATGTCCGAAGAGATAGTCATTGTTGACGGCAAGCTTTATACAATGTGCGAGTCCGCAACCGATAAATACATTTTCGGCAAGCTTACCGATGCAAAATACTGTTATGCGACAGACATCAAAGAGTATTGATATCAAGGCTGCAAATACAATTTCACAATCTTCCCGAGAGAGTGCGGCGGCAAACTGTAATTACCGTTCAGCCCGGCGCAGTTTATAAAATAACCAAACCGAAACCGATATTTTGTTTTTAATTGAGGAGAGATAAAAATGCAGTACGAAAATGAATACCGCGAATGGTGTGAAAAGGCAACCGCCGACGGCGACCTTATAAAGGAGCTTCGTTCGGTTGAGGGCAACGAGGAAGAGATCTCCGACAGGTTTTATACCGATCTTGAATTCGGCACGGCGGGACTGCGCGGAGTAATAGGCGCCGGAACCAACCGAATGAATGTTTACACCGTCGGTAAGGCAACACAGGGACTCGCCTCCTATGTGAGCTCCGTAAAAAGCGGGGCATCGGCTGCAATATCCTACGACAGTCGTCACAAATCGGAGCTCTTTGCAAAGGTGACCGCAAGCATATTTGCCGCGAACGGAATAAAGGTATATATGTACTCGGAGCTCATGCCCACCCCGATGTTGTCTTATGCCGTAAGGTATTACGGGTGCGAGGCGGGCGTTATGATAACGGCAAGTCACAATCCCGCAAAGTACAACGGGTATAAAGTATACGGCTCGGACGGCTGCCAGCTCGGAGTGGAAGCCAGTGACAGAGTATTGAAGATAATCGAAAGTCTGGATATTTTCTCGGACATAAAGACGGTCGACTTCGACGAGGCGGTCGGAAAAGGAATGATAGAATTCATTCCTCAGTCGGTAATAGAATCTTATCTCGATTGCGTTGAAAAGCAGGCGGTCTGTCCCGGCGTGTGCAAGGGCAGCGGATTCTCGGTCATATACTCTCCTCTGCACGGAACCGGAAACAAGCCCGTACGGGCGATCCTCAAAAGGATAGGCCTTGACAATGTCACGGTCGTGCCCGAGCAGGAGCTCCCCGACGGAGATTTCCCGACCGTTCCCTTCCCCAATCCCGAGTTCCGCGAGGCATTCACCCGCGCCGCAGAGCTTGCAAAGACCAAGCCCGCCGATCTTCTGCTTGCGACCGATCCGGATTGCGACAGAGTCGGAATAGCCGTTCCCAACGGAACCGATCATACACTTTTCACCGGTAACCAGGTCGGCGCGATGCTCTTGAACTACATCCTCTCGGTAAAGACCGAAAAGGGCACCCTTGAAAATGATCCCGTGGCGGTGAAAACGATCGTCACGACCGATATGTGTCTGCCGATAGCCCGAAAATACGGATGTAGGATGATAAATGTCCTGACCGGATTCAAGTATATAGGCGAGCAGATCGCACTGCTGGAGCAAAAGGGCGAAGAAAGCAGATATCAGCTCGGTTTTGAAGAGAGTTACGGCTATCTCAAAGGATCATATGTAAGAGACAAAGACGCGGTCGTCGCCTCAATGCTCATCTGCGAGATGGCGTGCTATTACAAGAGAAAAGGCAAATCGCTTATCGATGTGTATGCCGATCTTGAAAAGGAATTCGGAGTATATCACAACAGTCAGTCAAGTTTCTACTTTGAGGGTCAGAACGGTATGGCGCTCATGGCGGATATGATGAGATCACTCGCCGAGAAGCCTCCGATCGCGATAGGCGGGCTCACCGTGACAAGGGTGGGAAATTACTCAACATCCGAAATGGTAACGGTTGCGACGGGCGAAAAGGAAAAGATCGATCTTCCCAAGGCGTCGGTCCTCTACTTTGATCTCGGGAACGGGAATTCGGTCATCGTAAGGCCCTCGGGAACCGAGCCGAAGATCAAGATCTACACCACGGCAACGGCGCCCACCCGCGAGAAAGCCGATTCCGCGGCTGAAAAAATAGAAGCCGACCTCAAGAGAATAATGGGTATTTAAGACGAATATCCGAGCGGCGCACAGGGTGCGCGGGAGGCGGTGATTAGTTTATAGGCGGCGCGCAAGGTGCGCCGCCTATAACATTGCGATGAGTTAAGCGGCGCGCGGGGTGCGCCGCTTTTTAAGCTGAGTACGGAAACTAAAAATGCCGCCCGTCGGCTTAGGCACGGCACGCGCATAAGGGTACTCTTAAACAACAACCCGACCGAAGGCAACGCCGCCCACGCCGAAGGCGCGGTAAACGGGCATCGATACACTCTTATCTCTCAAAAAACTCTTTTTTCGATTGAGCCGCATCCACGCACCGCACTCTGTCGCCCGTTTTTGCGCCCTTCTGATG
>CAKRVQ010000023.1 GCA_934408795.1 uncultured Eubacteriales bacterium | reverse complement strand
GCTTTGCGGTAACCGTGCCCTCCGTTTTTGCTTTGGTGATAATGCCCGATTATCGCAATTATACACATTGTGATTATATATCATGTTGTGAATATTGTCAAGAATATTTGATACATATTGGTAAAAATATATTTATATTGAGCAAATAGTACAGAGTATGTTACGGAGATGTTAATAATGAACAAAGACGAGTATGCAAATTTAGTAAAAAAGCACTCCCCGGGCTCTCACAAGGTAAAAGATTTGTTTGCAGCATTTCTCACGGGCGGGCTTATCTGCACTTTAGGGCAGATCCTTGCCTACTCTTATGAGCTTGCGGGTGCCGAAAAGGAGACCGCGTTTGCGCTTGCCTCAATCACCCTGATCTTTTTCACAGCGATACTCACCGGATTGGGCGTATTTGACAAAATTGCCAAATTCGGAGGCGCGGGGACTTTGGTGCCGATAACGGGATTTGCCAATGCAATGGTCTCACCCGCGGTGGAATTCCGTGCCGAGGGAATGATATACGGTGTCGGCGTCAAGACATTTTCGATTGCGGGTCCGGTCATTGTCTACGGGGTTGCCGCATCGGCGTTATGGGGTCTGATAATAATTATTATGAAAGCCTGCGGGGTGAATATATGATCAGGAAAAAGGGCGGCACGATAATTTTTGACGAGCAGCCGATAATCATTTCACATTCGGCGACCGTAGGCAGAAAAGAGCACGAGGGTCCGCTCGGAAAATGGTTTTCCGATTACTTTGAAGATGAGCTCTGCGGAGAGTCGACCTTTGAAAAAGCGGAAAGTCGGCTGCAGCATGAGACGGTGAGGCGGGCGATATCCGCCGCAGGGAAAGAAAGCCGTGACATCGATTGCATTTTCGGCGGCGATCTGTTGAACCAATGCATCGGCAGCAATTACGGGCTCAGAGGACTGGGCATACCGTTTTTAGGAGCATACGGTGCCTGCTCGACGATGGCTCTCACCCTGATTGAAGCTTCGGTGTTTGTCGCATCCGGTGCGGCGAATATTGCTGCCGCGGTAACATCTTCACATTTTTGCAGTGCCGAACGGCAATTCCGTTTTCCTCTCGAATACGGCAACCAGCGGACTCCCCTTGCGCAATGGACGGTCACGGGTGCGGGATGCGCTCTGGTATCGAAAAACGGCGAGGGTCCCGTGATAAAAGCAGCCGTACCCGGCAGGATATGCGATCTCGGGGTTACCGACATCAATAATATGGGGGCGGCAATGGCACCTGCGGCAGCCGACACGGTCGAAAGATTTTTGGCCGACACGGGCACCGTGCCCTCCGACTACGATATGATCCTTACGGGCGATCTCGGGTTTGTCGGTGCCGAATTATTCACCGAGCTGATGGACAGAAAAGGGATATCGGTTGAGGGAATATACACCGACTGCGGTACAATGATCTACGATCGCAAAGGGCAGGATGTACACTCGGGCGGATCCGGATGCGGTTGTTCTGCAAGTGTTTTATGCGGGCGGATACTTTCCGAGCTCGACTGCGGCACGCTTGACAATATACTGTTCTGCGCCACAGGGGCGCTGATGTCCCCCACCACGGTCTTTCAGGGGGAAAGCATTCCCGGAATCGCTCATCTTATCAGCATCGGCAAAAAACGATGAATGGTGCCGCCCGTCGGAGCGCGCAAGTGCTCCGGTGGGCGGCGATGCGCGCAAGTGCTTCGCGGCAGGCGGCTATGCGTCTGCAGGCAGGTACCGAGAATAAAAGGATGCGGCAACAGTTGTCTGAGTTCGCTAAATCATTTACATATTATATGTATATGTACGTTTATACCACCGTAATTCGCAAAAAACGCCCGCCTGTAAACTAAAAGGGTCAAGGGGTGTTCCGCGGTCCGTCATTATGGGGCCTCATTATGGGGATCTTTATTGTTTTTTTGCTTTCCTGCCGTCGTCCGTCCGATTTTTAATTTATGTATCCGTCCGATCTGCTTCAGTCGCGTTCCGACCGTTCGGCGACTACGGAGTCCGTAGTTTCTATTTTTATTGCAGGATTCGGAAAACTACGGATTTCAAGCCGTGCAGTTTATGCAGTGCAGGCGTTTCATAGACTGCACAAATCGCGCGGATTGCACGGTCTGCGCGGGCCGCATAAAACGCACGGACTGCTCAAGCCTTACGGTTTACGCGGCAGCGGAGGCTTTCGGACACATAAGCGCCGAGTGAAGGCAGCGCCGCGCGCCCTCCTAAGGAAGGGCGCAAAACGGGCACGGCGGCAGTCGTTCGCCTACCCGACACGCACCCGAACCCGGTCTTTCCGCCCGCTTAAAGTTTGCCGCAGCATCCGCACCCCCGCCGTGCCCGTTTGATGCGCGCCTGCGGCGCGCATTGCGGCGCTGCCGTCCGTTTACGGTATGGTGCGGCGATAATGACGGCGAGCCCGCGCACCTCGGTGCGCGGGCTCGCCTGTGTTTATGGGCGCGGCGCAGTATGCGCCGCGCCCTTTTGATCTATGTTGCCGATATCGGCGCTTATTATTAAGGATCCCGACCTTGCCGTCCGTCAGCGTCTGTTTTAGGCGCTTTTCATCCTTTTTACTTTGATGGGCGTCAAGGCGAGAGTATCCGATCCGTCTAATCAGAATTTTTCTATCACATCCGCTGCATGAACCAGATACTCTGCGGTGTTGCGTTCGAATTCGCCTGCGTCGCCGAGTGCGGTGAGAGTCGGATCTATCGGCATTCTGCCGAGCAGTGACAGACCGAGTTCGCTGCACAACCCGTCGATCTTGCTCTTTCCGAATATATCTATCTCTTTTCCGCAATCGGGGCACTTGACATAGCTCATGTTTTCTATAACGCCTATCGGGGGTATATCAAGCATCTGAGCCATATTATATGCCTTTTTGACTATCATTGAAACAAGGTCCTGCGGTGATGTTACGATCACGATACCGTCCAGCTTTACGGTCTGGTAAACGGTAAGCGGCACATCGCCGGTTCCCGGCGGCATATCTATAAACATATAGTCAAGGTCGCCCCAAACCACATCGGTCCAGAACTGTTTTACCGCACCCGCTATGACCGGTCCTCTCCAAACCACCGGCGACTCTTCCGAATCAAGCAAAAGATTTGAGGACATGACCTTTATTCCGTTTGCGCTGATCTCGGGCAATATACCTCTGTCATCAGCCGTTGCCCTTCGGTTCATTCCGAACATTTTAGGTATTGAAGGTCCCGTTATATCGGCATCAAGGATACCGACCTCATAACCTCTTCTGTTCATAAGAACGGCAAGGCTTGCGGTCACGGTCGATTTGCCTACTCCGCCCTTTCCTGACACGACACCTATAACATGCTTCACGCTGCTGCTTTTGTTTATCGGTTCATGCATATCATGAGCTTTCCCGCCGCAATCGGAGCCGCAGGAAGAGCAATTACCGCTGCAGCCGCTGTTTTCCGCCATATTAACATCCTCCGTTTTTTTGGTGAAAACTTTCCTCCGCACAACACATTAAGTCGACGAAATACTCGTTTCCCGAATTAAAAGTCCGACCGTTGCCGGCATTTGCAGCCCGGTTCACCCATTGTCGCTCTGATCCCGCAGTTGTACAAAATACGGTTGATTCCCGTGTCGGGCGGCATCGGCGGACTTTGATCAATCTACATTATATATCTTATCTTCTCCGTTTTCAATCGTAAAATCCGTAAATATGTATTTACCGCAGCCCTCGGGCGAATATACCCACTTGTTTATATGTTCGCCGTCAAAGAACAGTTTCGGAGGACGCGGCTTTGCCTCTCCCTGATCAAAAGCGTCTATTATGATCAGTTTGACCTTCATTTTTTCCGGCAGAAGATTTTTTATGTAGACGCTCGCCCTCTGTCCCGGGAAAACGCCCTCCTTAGGTTCGGCAAGACCGGCGAGGTTAGGTGTGAGCTCCACAAACACTCCGTACTCTTCGATCGAGCGGATGATACCCGATACCGTCTGTCCCTGAGAGAACAACGCCGCATTTTCCTCCCATGTTCCGAGAAGTTCCTTATGCGTGAGGGTTATCCTTCCGTTTTCGTTGCTCTTTACTATTACCTTTATATCGTCTCCGCAGCCGAATCGGTCGCGCGGGTGGGAGATCCTTGATACGGATATTGAATCTATGGGCAGAAGAGCCGCACAACCGCAGCCGACATCAAGGAAGGCTCCGAACGGCTCAAAGTGGGTTATCCTTGCGGGAATTATATCGCCGGGGACAAGTTTATCAAGCTTAAGCCTTTTGCAGCGCAGCTGCGCTCTTTTCCTGCTGAGTATTGCGAGGGGTTTTCCCGAGGAGTCCTCGGTTATTCTTTCTACGGTAAAGCAGATCGGTTTTCCGACTCTTGAAATGAGGGCAATATCCCTCACCTCACCTGTAGATATTCCGATCGCGCCCTCTTCGCGGGGGACGATACCTCTGATACCGTTCAGGTTTACTATCAGATTGTGCTCGGCATCGCAGAGCAGTGCCGTTGCCTCGACTATATCTCCTCTGTCCGCCGTCAGGTTCAAAGCAGCGATGCTTTTTATTCTTTCTTCGTTTTCCGCGGTTCCTAAAAGATATCCTTCCGGATACAAGCTGTCCATTTTTATTCCTCCCAAGTCAATTCCTTTCTTATCGGGTCGGGTGTAAGTCGGGGTCTTCCGCTCACCGCCCGTCGGTCATCTGATAAATTTATATGCCGAAAAAGTCACTCTTAGAAATAATTTCGGATAAAGTTGTCCGTTGGTTGCAGGAGAAAATGCAACAAACCGATGTTTTGAGGGTATTAAGCAGAGACAAACATAATAAATCACGGGCAAAAGAAGTTGTCGCCCCTGCCGAAAGGATGGAAAAAATGAGAACACTGTCTAAAAATCAGAAATTGTTTTGTCGGTACTATTCCGTAACGAGGAGTCCCCGCGAAGCGGCGGGACTTGCGGGTTTCAAGAATCCCGCCCTCCAGGGGATCCTGCTGATGCAAAACAAGCAGATACGGGAAGAGATAGCGAGGATCAACGCCGAAAAGGTTCCGAACGGGGAAGCGGCTGCGGGACTCAGGAGGCTCGCCTTCGGGTCGATCGCGGACGCAATAAAGCTTATGATGACCGGCGGAGAAGGCCTCGACATCGATTCGCTCGATCTGTTCTGCGTGTCCGAGATCAAGATGCCTAAAGGCGGCGGAACGGAGATCAAATTCTTTGACCGCATAAAGGCTCTTGAGCGGCTTGCCGATATCGGAGAAGGTTCTGACAGAAGTCTCTCGCCGTTTGTGGAAGCACTCAAAAAGGGTGCCGAAAGGCTCGGCGGCGGCAGCGGCGAAGACGGCGACGGTGACGGATATGGAATTTAAGCCGTTTTCCGAAAAGCAGATGCGGGTGTTCTGTTGGTGGAACAAGAGCAGTCCTTACCGCGACTGCGATGCGATCATCTGCGACGGAGCCGTGAGAAGCGGAAAAACGCTTTCGATGTTTGTCTCTTTCATTGCCTGGGCGATGACCGAATTTGACGGCAAAGCATTTGCCGTCTGCGGCAAGACGGTATCTTCGGTCAGGCGAAATATCACAACCCCGATGGTGCCTATACTTTGCGAGATAGGCTTTGATGCGGAGCTTGCGGTCTCAAAGGGCATCCTCACCGTATCGGCGGGAAACAGAAAAAATCTGTTTTACCTGTTCGGCGGCAGAGATGAGGCATCAGCCTCTCTCATTCAGGGAATGACCCTCGCAGGCGTTCTTTTCGATGAAGTTGCGCTTATGCCGCGGTCGTTTGTTGAGCAGGCGCTCGCGAGATGCAGTGTCGAAGGTTCCAAATTCTGGTTCAACTGCAACCCCGGGCATCCTTCTCATTGGTTTTACAACGAATGGATAAAGCGTGCTGCCGACAAGAACGCCTTGTATCTGCATTTTATGATGAACGAGAACCCCTCCCTTTCCCCCGAGATGCTCAAAAGGTATGAAAGTCTCTATGACGGCGCCTTTTACGAGCGGTATGTTCTCGGAAGATGGGTAGCGGGCGAGGGACTTGTTTATCAGATGTTCGGAGAGGACTGCATAGGAGAACCGGCGGGAGAATGCGACAGGTTTTACATCTCCTGCGATTACGGAACGGTCAATCCTTCTTCATTCGGACTCTGGGGTCAATACCGCGGTGTCTGGTACAGGATCGACGAATACTACTTTGACTCTCGCAAGGAGGGTGTCCAGCGGACCGATGAGGAGCACTATGAAGGACTTTGTCGGCTTGCCGGTGACAGGCGCATAACGGCGGTGATCTGTGATCCGTCGGCTGCATCCTTTATCGCCTGCATCAGAAAGCACGGCAGGTTCGTCACGGTTCCCGCGGTCAATGAGGTGACGGACGGCATCAGGCGGGTTTGTGACGCGCTCAAGAGCGGCAGGATAAAAATATCTCCGAAATGCAAAGCGTCGATAAAGGAGTTTTCGCTCTACCGATGGGATGAGTCGGCAAAAAAAGACGCACCCAAGAAGGAGAACGATCACGCAATGGACGATATAAGGTATTTTGTATCCACTGCCCTTGCGCGCGAGCGGCGCGGTGTAATTGCCATAGCCGCAGAAAGACAAAAGGAGAACATTTAATGAAAACACAGAAAAAAAGCCGCGGTGAGCGTTCGGGAGCTGCCGCTCTTACTGCGGCGACCAGACCCAAAGGCTTTATTTCGGTAAGGCGAAATCTTTCGGGCGCCGAATGTGCCCTTTATGACGAGCTGCGTTGGTCGGTACCTATGATAGATGCGGCAGTCAGAAAGATCGTAAGACTTATAGGCGGGTTTAAGATAACAAGCAGGTCCGAAGCGGTGGAAAAGGAGCTCAATGACTTTCTCGCCCACATCAAGGTAGGCTGCTCAGGTCAGGGGATCGACTGCTTCATTTCGGAGTATGCGGACAGTCTCCTTACCTACGGTACTGCGGTGGGTGAAATAGTCGTCGACGGAAGAACGGGCGGAATTTACGGATTATACAATGCGGACATAAAGGAGCTTGAGCTTTCCGAAAGCGAAAGCGGCATGGGTGTAAAACTCAGGACAAGGGGCAGCAATACCGAAATCGACCGCCCCGATCTTATCACGGTATCGGCTCTCAATCCGAATTCCTCCTGCCCGCTCGGCAATTCGCTTTTGTCGGGACTGCCGTTTGTTTCGGGAGTGCTTATGAAGATATACGAATGCATAGGCACCAATTTCGACCGTCTCGGCAATCTGCGATTTTCGGTAACATACGACCCCAAGGACGGCGGCATGGACGGGGCATTCGCCTCCGACCGCGCGGCGGAAATCGCGAGGGAATGGAGCGCTGCCATGAGCGATTCTTCCTCGGTCAAGGATTTTGTGGCGGTAGGAGATGTGAAGATAAAGGTCATAGGCGCCGACAATCAGATGATCGACACCGATGTTCCGGTAAGGCAGATGCTTGAACAGATCGTGGCGAAGTTCGGATTGCCTCCGTTTCTTTTGGGTCTCTGTTGGTCGACGACCGAAAGAATGGCGGAGCAGCAGACCGATCTTCTGACCACCGAGCTCTGGTACTATCGAAGCATTCTCACTCCCGTTATCGACAAGATATGCCGTGAGTACCTGAAAAGAGAAGGGCTTGAACAAAGCTTCACCGTTGAGTGGGACAGCATCTCGCTTCAGGACGAGGTCGAGGAAGCCCGCGCAAGGCTGATAAACGCTCAGGCAAAAGGCCTTGAGGCGGGATTGAAAGGAGAAGAGGAATGAAAAACGGACAGATCGAAGGGAGCGGCAGACCCACGGAGGAGCAGCTCAAAGAGATCAACAAGTTCACAAGGCGGGAATTCACCGCGGATGAGGTCTACTCATTTTCGGTAGTGCTTTGTGACAACGATGTCGACCGTGACCACGAAAGATTCACGGTCGAAGCACTTAAAGGAATGGCTGAGCTTTTCGTCGGAAAGACGGGAATTTCGGATCACTCCCACAGAAGCAGCGATCAGTGCGCGAGGATCTATTCCTGCGAGCTGGTCACCGACGACACAAAAAAGACGGTTTACGGCGAGCCTTATGTTGCCCTTAAAGCAAAGGCATATATGCCGATAACCGAGAAAACGCGCGAGCTGATAACCGAGATCGACGCAGGCATAAAAAAGGAAGTCAGCGTCGGATGCTCGGTCGGCGGACGCAGGTGTACCGTTTGCGGAGGAGATCCCGCGGTATGCGGTCACAAAAAGGGCAGGTATTATCTGAAGAACGGAACAAAGACCCTTTGTGCGCACGAGCTGACCAAAGCGGTCGACGCTTACGAATGGTCTTTTGTAGCGGTTCCCGCCCAGCCCCGTGCAGGTGTGACTAAATCATTCGGTGCGTCAAGGGATATCGACGAGATAGTAAAATCTCTTGACTGCGGCAGCACGGAGCTCAACGGCAGAGAAGCGATGGAACTTTCGAAATACATCAGTCAGATGAACGAGAAATGCGATGCCGCGGAGGAATACATGGCGCTGCAAAAGCGCCGTGCGATCGGGAGCATATGCTCATCTCTTACCGACGAGCAGGCAGCGGTCATCAAAGCCGCCTGCGACCGAATGACCCCGCACGAGTTGTTCACGCTTTATCGTTCTGCCTTTACGGGCGACGAGGCGCCTGTCCCGCAGCTCAAAAAAGCAGCAAAAAGGGACCCCGGCAAAAAAGACAACAATAAAGAATTTATTATTTAACAACGGAGGAAAAAACAATGTCATTTGATAACATAACACTCGAAAAAGGAATGTATGCAAACCCCGAAAAATCATTTTCTCAGGTACTTGAGGAGCTTGACCCCAGCGCAAATTACCAGGGCACCGAGCTTGAGGGAATGGACGCCTTTTCGCGTCAGCTCAAGCGTTTCAACATCAAGGTAGGCGGAGCCTCATCCGATACCGTAAGCAAATTCTTCTCGACTTCGGCATCTGCCGCCCTCTTCCCCGAATATGTGTCAAGAGCGGTAAGACAGGGTGTAGAAGAAGCCAACCTGCTTCCCAACATCGTTGCGACCACCACAAAGATAAACAGTCTCGACTATCGCACCATTGCCTCGGTTCCGACCGCAAGCGACAAGTCGCTCAGCGATGTTGCCGAAGGTGCGGCGATCCCCGAGACAAAGGTCGTCACTCAGGAGAACCTTGTTCATCTGAGCAAGCGCGGAAGAATGCTTGTCGCTTCTTACGAAGCCATCAAGTTCCAGCGCCTTGACCTCTTCACCGTAACACTTCGCCAGATCGGTGCATACATAGCCAATCAGCAGTTTGCCGATGCGGTCAGCGTGCTCAAGGACGGCGACGGCAACAAGAATCCCGCTGCGGTTATCAGCGCAGCGACCGAAGACACCCTCACCTATGCGGATCTGCTCAAGAACCCGGAATCGCTTACCGGAGCGTATCTTTCGGGCAAGGAGGAGATCGAGGTC
>CAKRVQ010000022.1 GCA_934408795.1 uncultured Eubacteriales bacterium | reverse complement strand
CCCTTCGTCCCCACGGGCTTGATATGGCAATCATGTCTACGCCGACAGGGTCGCAGGCAGCGCCCGACCCATTACTTAATCCGAGGCTTTCGCGCAATACGCAATATCCGTTACCCGCGCTCCAAAAGCTCGCTGGCGGCATCGTGTACCGCCTCGGTCATTCGGCCGCCTGACATTATACGGGCTATCTCGCGCACACGCTCGTCACCCTCAAGTCTCGTAACGGCCGTCTCGGTGGTGCTGCCGTCGGTGCTTTTTCGGATCAGGAAATGCGCGTCGGCTTTTGAGGCTATCTGTGCAAGATGAGTAACACAGATGACCTGCCGTACCGACGATATATCCCTTAACTTCACGCCGACCCTCTCGGCTGCGTTACCGCTTATTCCCGTATCTATTTCATCGAATATTGAGGTGCCCACTTCATCGGTCTTGGAAAGTACGCTTTTAAGGGCAAGCATTATTCTTGACAGTTCGCCGCCCGACGCGGTCTTTATGAGCGGGCGGGGCTCCTGACCGGGGTTCGCGGAAAGAAGAAATTCCGCTTCATCGCAACCGGTTCCCGTGTATTTGCCTTCCTTTATGTTCACCTTTACGACGGCGTCCGGCATCATAAGATAGCCGAGCTCGCGGCACAACTCCTTTGCAAAGCGATCCGCGGCGCTTTTTCTCGCCGCCGTCAGTTTCTGCGCCTTTTCGTAGACTTCATTTTCAAGTTCTTCCGATTCGGCTTCAAGGCGCGAGGTGTCCTCGCTTGCCGTTTCTATGACGCCGAGTTCTTTTTCTGCCTTTGCGGCATATTGAAGTGCGCTTTCCTCACTCCCGCCGTACTTTTTTATCACCCTGTCGATATCGGATATCCTGCCGTCGACATTTTCAAGCTCGGATTCCGAAAAATCAAGCTCACTCAAAAGCTCACGCAGGCGTCTTTCAATCTCGGTAAGCTCATATCCGAATCCGATAAGCTTACCGTCAAGGTCTCCTATGGCTTCGAATGTGTTTTTTACCGATGTCAGCGCAGTTCCCGCTTCGCCGACCGCCCCCGCGGCGCCGCCGTTTTCTCCGCCCGAGAGCAGTTCGACGGCTTCATTCAGCTTTTCGGAAATACTGCGCGCGTTTCTTATTGTATTTCTGCGGGCAACAAGCTCGTCGCGCTCTCCCGCTCTGATCTCCGCCTGTTCTATCTCCTTTTTCTGAAATTCGTAAAGATCCCGCATACGCTCGGCATCGCTGAGGCGGTCTTCAAGAGCCTTTAGTTCGCGCTTTACCGTCCGAAGCTTTACATATGAATTGTGATAGTCCTTTATGAGCGGCTCCGTGCCTGCGTATTTATCAAGATAAGACAGGTGATTGTCGGGATCGAGAAGATTTCGGTTATCGTGCTGACCGTGCACATTTATAAGCAGATCCCCCACCTCGCGCATGACCGCTGCCGGCACGGGCGAGCCGTTGATTCTGCAGGAGCTCCCGCCTTTAAGGCTCAGTGATCTTTGAAGATACAGGTCTCCGTTTTCATCTGCAATGATGCCTAACGAAGAAAGTTTATCGAAGCAATAGGCGACCGAGGAAAACACTGCGGTGACCGCTGCAGTATCGCATCCGCTGCGGATGATATCCTTGCTCGTTCTCTCGCCGAGTACGGCGTTTATCGAATCGATAAGGATCGACTTGCCCGCTCCCGTTTCTCCGGTCAGTACATTAAAGCCCTCAAAAAACTCTATATCCGCCTTTTTTATGACTGCGACATTTTCAATACTCAAATACTTTAGCATATGCTGTCAGCACTCCGTTTTGCTCATCTGTCGGTATCGGCGGTCCCGTCTATAAGCTCTCTGAGCTTTTCGGTCAGCTTGACCGCCATTTCCTCGTTTTTTGTGACGGCAAGCACCGTATCGTCGCCCGCGATCGTACCTACCACGCCTTCACTGTAAAGTCCGTCCATTGCCGCGGCGGCACCCGAAGCCATTCCTGAGTGGCACTTGACTACGACATCGTTCATTGCACAGTCGACCGAAATGACACTGCCCGAAAAAATGGCAGCAAGCTTTTCGTTCATATTCGGCGTCTGTCTGCGCTCGGGATAAATATACCTGTAAACGCCCGCTTTGTCGGTCGCTTTTATGATTCCGAGATCCTTTATGTCCCTCGACACCGTCGCCTGAGTCACCTTGAAGCCGTGCTGCTCAAGCATACGCTGCAGCTCCTCCTGCGTGTCGACCGCGTGCTCCGTTATGAACTTTATGAGCGTCTTCTGTCTCTGCTTTTTCACATCATTCACCTAAATTATTTTATTTGCCAATGTCTTGAAAAACGGTTTGTTTTCTATTCTTATGAGCTTTACCGCACGCTCCGCTCTTTTCACTGCGACCCTTGCGCCCGCGTTCAGTCTGTATGACTCCTCGCCGTCGATGCTTATATAGACCTCGTTATCGGGTTCGGATTCATTCACAAGCTCTATTTTTTCACCCGCTCCGAGGACTATCGACCTGTTTTGGAACGAGTGCGCGGATATCGGCGTTATTATCATAACATCAAGTTCGGGAGCTACTATCGGACCTCCCGCAGCCATTGAATATGCGGTCGACCCCGTGGGGGTGGAAACTATCACTCCGTCCGCCCTGTAGTGGACCGAGCTGTCGGAAAACTCCGCTCCGACATCAATTATACGCGAAAGTGTACCCTTTGACACAACGGCATCGTTGAGAAATTCCTTTTTGTACTGCTTGCCGTCCGACACAAATTCGGCGCACATCATATTGCGGTTTTCAACACTGTATTCGCCGTTCACGAAGGCTTTGAGTTTCCCGAGGCTGCCCGCCTCAAGTCCCGAGAGGTAGCCGACTCTTCCGCAGTTTATACCGAGAAGCGCTTTGCCGTAGCCCGATGCCTTTTTGGCGGCGTGGATTATGCTTCCGTCTCCGCCTATGGCTATCACGGCTTCGCAGACGGCGAACGCCTCTTCCTCGGACATTACGGTGCCGAAATTTCCGCCCGCATTTTCTTCGGTGACGATCGTTTCCGCTCCGAGCTCGCCCAAAATCGCGGCCGTTTCTTTAAGTACGGCAGCAGTTTTCTGCTTTTGAAAATTAGGTATTATAAATACTTTCATCAGGTCACCGCCTGCCTGTCGAGCTCCGAATGAGACCTCTCGACCGTCTCCTCGGGAGAAAGTTTCGGCAGGTACTCCTTTCGGTCGTTTTTTTCAATATATGCAAGATACTCGATATTGCCCTCAGGGCCCTTTATCGGAGAGTAGTCGATCCCTTTGACCGACCATCCGTTTTGAAGCATATAATCGGTTATACCTTTAAGTACCTCGATATGTACCGCCTTATCGCGCACAACGCCTTTTTTTCCGACCTTATCCCTGCCCGCTTCAAACTGCGGCTTGACAAGGCAGACCGCGCAGGCTCCGCCCTTAAGGAGTCGGTGCAGGACGGGAAGTATCAGCTTAAGCGATATAAACGAAACATCCACCGACGCAAAATCAAGCGGTTCGGGGATCTGCTCCTCGGTCACATACCTGAAATTGGTCCTTTCAAGATTGACCACCCTGTCGTCGGTTCGAAGTTTCCAGGCGAGCTGACCGTATCCGACATCAACCGCGTAAATTTTACGGGCACCGTTTTGAAGCATACAGTCCGAAAAACCGCCGGTGGAAGCGCCTATGTCGGCACAAACCGCGCCCTCAAGCGATATCGGAAACGCCTTCATGGCTTTTTCAAGTTTGAGTCCGCCGCGGCTCACATATTTAAGAGGATTCCCTCTTACCTCTATAACGGCATCGGGCGAAACGGTATCGCCCGCCTTATCCGCCTTTACACCGTTCACATAGACTACGCCCGCCATAATGAGCGTCTTTGCCTTTTCCCTGCTCTCGGCAAGTCCCTGTTCGAAAACGGCGGCGTCCAGTCTCTTTTTTTCTTTCAACTTTTCAACTCTCCGTC
Organism: uncultured Eubacteriales bacterium; assembly: GCA_934408795.1. Lineage (GTDB taxonomy): Bacteria > Bacillota > Clostridia > Oscillospirales > Acutalibacteraceae > RGIG7384. Next base: position 5,693 of record CAKRVQ010000022.1, on the reverse strand, counting down.
AGACATTATTTTTTCGACCGATCCCGTATCAAGACCGAATATTTCATCATCCCGTTTTTGGGTGGCGGCAGGAACAAAGCCGTTTACCGCCACTGTTTTGAACGATCCCTTGTATCCCTTTTCGCACAGTAACGCCGCGACCTTTTCTCCTATACCGCCGCTTTCCGAGCTTTCCTCAAAGAAGACTATTCTTTTTTTGGTGAGCAGCCTGTCGGCGAGTCCCTCGGCAAGAGGAAATACTCGATTGAGCTTTATCGTTTCGAAGCCGCCCGTATTATTCATTGCTGCATAAACATTTGAAAACTCCCTGCCGAATGTCACCGCCGCGGTATCGGATGAACCGAAGACCGAAAGATCTCCGCCGAAATCCAGATCGGCGATGTTTTTATCCTCACAACCCCGCGGATACCGTATCACGCAGGGCGACTTTGCGTCAAGACAGAGGTTTATTATCTTTCCGAGTTCGCCGTAATTTGCGGGTGAATAAACGGTTATGCCCGGCACCGCAGTGAGCAGAGGAATATCGTAAAGACCCTGATGCGTCTCACCGTCGGCTCCCACAAAGCCCGCTCTGTCTATACAGAATATCACGGGAAGTCCGGCTATTGCGATATCGTGGATCACCTGATCTATTCCGCGCTGAATAAAAGATGAATACACCGCAAAGAAGGGCTTCATTCCTGCCTTTGCAAGACCTGCGCAGAATGTGACGGCATGCTCCTCGGAGATCCCCACATCGAAAAATCTGCGCGGGAATTCGCTTTTGAATCCGTCAAGTCCGGTACCGTCGGGCATAGCGGCGGTTACGGCGCACACGCGGTCATCCTTTTTTGCCGCCTCGCAGAGTATCTCCCCGAATGCAGCGGAAAAGTCATGCTTTTTCTTTGTGTCAACGCCCTTTTCAAGGTCGAATCCCGACACCCCGTGATACAGATTCGGAGCGCTTTCCGCAGGCCCGTATCCCTTGCCCTTTACGGTGGTGATATGAAGGACCACGGGGCGTTCCTCCTTTTTCACAAGGCGGAGCATTTCGATGAGCTTTTCAAGATCGTGCCCGTCAACGGGGCCGAAGTACTTGAATCCGAAGCCCTCAAATATATTGCTGTTGTAATATATGCGGTGCTTCAGTCTGTCCTTCGAACGGGAAATTTTTGACTTTATTGCCGGACCTATCAGGGGTATATGAGAGAGAAAAGCCTTCACATCGCGCTTTAGGTTGAAATATGACCGTTTCTGCCTGATGATATTCAGATACCTTGCAAACGCGCCGACATTTTTGGAGATAGACATCTTATTGTCGTTCAGAATGATAATAAGGTTTTTCTTGTCCCTTCCGGCATTGTTCATGGCTTCATAAGCCATACCGCCGGTCATTGCTCCGTCACCGACGACCGCGATCACCGAACCGCGGGCGCCCGTAAGCTCCCTGCCCTTCAGCAAGCCGTATGCCGATGATATGGCGGTAGAACTGTGCCCTGTCACAAAGGGATCATGCGGACTTTCGCCCGGGCGCATAAATCCCGATATTCCGTTTTCGGTCCGAAGTGTGGAAAAATCCTCGTACCGCCCCGTAAGAAGCTTATGCGTATAGCACTGATGCCCGACATCGAAAACTATGCCGTCGTCGGGCGAGTTGAACACATAATGTATCGCAACGGTCATCTCGACGGCACCGAGATTTGATGCAAGGTGGCCGCCGTTCTTTGAAACGGTTTTGAGTATACAATCCCTTATCTCGCCGCAGAGCTCGCCGAGTTGTTCGATATTCAGTTTTTTAAGATCGCTCGGGGAGTTTATCTTTCCGAGATATTTATATTCCATATTCAAGCCCGTTTCTTCACAATGAGTCGGACGGCATCGGTCCGTTATCTGTCCTGCGCCGGTACTTTATTTATTCGGCATCGGTCCGTTATTTGTCCGACGGCAGTCGTTTATTTATTCGGAGATGTCCGCTTTTATCAATGATCCCTGTCAAGAAGATACTCTGCCAGCCTACGGAGGTTATCCGCCTTAGCGCCGAACACGGCAAGGCTGTCGCAGGCAAGCTTTGTAAGTCTCGCCGCTTCTTTTCTCGCCTCTGCGGTTCCGTATGTTCTCGCATATGTACGCTTATCATTCAGGGCGTCGCTGCCTGTGTGCTTACCGAGTTTTGATTCGTCGCCTTCGATATCAAGGATGTCGTCGACTATCTGAAAAGCTTCTCCGAGGTACTCGGTGTATCCGACTGCAGCCTTCCGTTTTTCTTTATCGGCGCCTGCGGAAATACATCCGAGCTCCGCGGAAGCCGCAAGCAGTGCTCCTGTTTTCAGTCTGTTTATCTCTTTGAGCTCATCGTATGACACATCTTTTCCTTCGCTCTCAAGATCCATTATCTGACCGCCGACCATGCCGCAAGCTCCGGAAAGCCTTGCAAGCACTGCGGCTGCCTCGGTGCGGCGCGATGCGGGGATATCTTCATCGGAAACTATCGTCTGAAAAGCGGCGGAGATAAGAGCGTCTCCTGCCAAGAGTGCATTGGCATAGCCGTACTTTTTATGGCAGGAGGGCTTGCCTCTGCGCATATCATCGTTATCCATACACGGCAGATCGTCGTGTATGAGCGAATATGTATGTATCATTTCTATTGCCGCGGCAAACGAAAGAGCCTCCTTTGCCGATCCTCCGCACGCCTTGGCAAATTCGATAACGATACAGGGGCGGATACGCTTTCCGCCGTTCATGAGTGCATATCTCATTGCATCGACGACCACTGCCCAATCCGTGCTCACGGCAGGCAGGTATCTGTCGAGTGCCTCTTCGGTCGCCGCTTTATCGGCAAGTATAAATTCAGGTGTCATTCTTCGGGTGTCTCTCCTTCCTTCACCGTAAGCTTTGACTTGGCTTTTTCAAGGATATCGCTGCATTTTTTCGCAAGAGCGGTTCCCTCTTCGAACAGGGCAAAGGACTCGTCAAGCGTACAGTCTCCCGATTCCAGCTTCTTCACTATTTCGTCAAGCCTTGAAAGTGAGGATTCAAAATCCGTTTTCTTCATATTTCACCTTTTCCCGCCGACTTCGAATGCATTTCGGCGTCATTATGTCGGTCCCGTGCCGAACGGATCTCGGACCGCTGCGGCATACCGACCTGTTTTTCGTCGACCGTACACTTCAGTACACCGTCACACATAAGCACCGAGACGGCGTCGCCTTTATCGATCTCGGCGGATGTATGGACCGTCCGCCCGTCTTTTATCACCGCCGCATAGCCGCGTGAAAGTGTCTTGAGCGGGCTCAGGGAATCGAGAACGGCAGCCGTTCTCGCGAGAGTCTGCTGCTTTCTGCCGAGAAGTTCGGTCTCTGCTGCCCGCATGCGGAGCGACAATTCATTTATTCTGCTTTCCGCTCTGCCGATAAAGTACGCCTTATCGGTGAGTACCGCGGAGCGGGTTATTGCATCAAGTCTTAATGAGAGATATTCGACCTTTCGTGCCGCAAGTTTCCTTATCTGCTCTTCGCAGGACTTTATATATGCTCTGACCGCTTCCCCGTCCGGCACGGCGAGCTCCGCCGCAGCAGACGGTGTCGGTGCTCTCCTGTCGGCAATGAAATCGATCACGGTATAATCCGTCTCGTGTCCCACTGCGGATATTGTCGGGAACGGTGACAAAGCCAGCGTTCTGGCAAGTTTTTCATCATTAAATGCGGAAAGATCCTCCGCCGCACCGCCGCCTCTGCCTATTATAAGAACATCGATGCCCTCGGTCCCGTATGCTCTTTTCAATGCCGCCGTAAGTTCCGACGGAGCATCGGCACCCTGAACCGACGCGGGAAAGAGCAGGATCTCACATATGCTCCAGCGTCTTGAAATGATATTTTCGATATCCCTTATCGCAGCACCGTTCGCAGCCGTGATCACCGCTATCTTCATCGGGTACCGCGGCAGCGGACGCTTACGCTCGGGAGCGAACAGTCCCTCCTCACCGAGACGCGCCTTGAGTTGCTCGAGGGCGAGTGCGGCGTCTCCGAAACCGTCAGCCTTTATGCTTCGTACATACAACTGATAGCTGCCGTCGCGTTCATAGATCGACACCCTTCCCTGGCATATGACCGACATTCCGTCACACGGGGAAAAGCGCACCTTTATCATATCGCTGCGAAAGCAAACGCATTTAACGGCGCATTCGGCATCCTTAAGTGTAAAATAGGCGTGGCCGCTGAAAGAATTGACCTTGAAATTTGATATTTCTCCCGCTATCAATACTCCGCCGAGCTTTTCATCTTCTTCAAGCCGCGAGCGGACATACCTGTTGAGCTGCGAGACGCTCATTATGACGGGATTCATATCTCACCTGCCGATCGTTTATATGCAAGCAGTGCCGTACCTGCGGCATTGTCCCTTGAAAACTCGGGGTCGGCAAAGCTTACATTTTTCATTTTCTTTGCGGCAACCGAGCGAATGATCGAATTCGAAGCCACTCCGCCCGAGAACACTATATCGGTGATACCCTCACTCTCGCGGGCGGCGGCAGCCATTTTGCAAAGAGTGTTTCCGAGACCGACGAAAAACGATCTCGCAACATCCGCAGGCGCCTCACCCTGCTCAAGATACTTTTTGAATCGGTTTTCGAAACCTGATATACTGCAGTCGGTACCCTTTACCGCGGTGGGAAAGGCAAGTCTGTTTTCACCCGAGGCGGCAAGCCCGTCAAGCTCTTTTCCCGACGGGAATCGCATACCGAGGAGGTTGCCGAGCCTGTCGACCGCCTGACCCATTTTAAGGTCGAGCGAACGCCCGACAAGTTCCACATTGAACGCGGAACTCTCCGATCTGCCGACTTTGAGCAGGTCGGTGGTGCCGCCCGAAATATGAAAAACAAGAAATTCTTTGTTGAAGAGGTCCGTTCTCCCCGACGAAAAAAGTGCCGCGGCAATATGACCCTCCTGATGAGTAAACCGATACAACGGTACACCGAGCGCGCGTGAGATCGCTCGAGCGGCAGAGAGTCCTGTAAGGAAACATGGCATATAACTGTTTTCACGGCATGAGGGTCTGTCGGAAACTCCGACCGCGCAAAGATCTTTTCCGAATCCGTCGGGCAGCTCCGATATCAGCTCGGGCAACTGCTTTGTGTGCTCAAATACGGCATCGCTCTGGCGAAGTCCGAGCGCACCTTCCTTTACGGGCAGGAGCCGACGATATTGAAAAAGAGCATTATCCTCCGAATTATAAAGGCAGACCGATGTCGTGTAATTGCTGGTGTCTATACCTAAGGCAGCACCGGGTGAGTTACGGGGCTCATTCATTTTTTTCGGCTTCTTCCGACGATAACGCAGTTTCGGGCGATCCCGATGTTTCAGAGGATTCCGATGTTTCAGAGGATTCCGATGTTTCAGAGGCTTTCGATGCTTCGGATGATTCTGACAGTTCCGACTCCGTCTCGCCGGCAGTCTCGGGGGAGCCGCTTTCGCGCGCCACCGCACCGAGCACACCGTTCAGGTAAGCGGCGTCCTCAGCGGTCGCATACTTCTTGCAAAGCTCCACCGCTTCGTTGATCGCCACGCCGTCGGGTATCTCATCGTTATATTTCATCTCGCATACCGCAAGTCTTAAAAGCGACAGTGTCACCTTGGGCAGTCTTGCAAGGCTCCATCCGCTTTTTAAGTGGGACGAGATCGTGCCGTCTATCTCCTCAAGGCGGTCAAATACCCTTTTTG
>CAKRVQ010000021.1 GCA_934408795.1 uncultured Eubacteriales bacterium | reverse complement strand
TCGGATAGGTGCCTATTGACGCGCAGAGGGAAGTCACGGCGTTGTCGCATATGTATTTCAGGATGATCCCCAAGACCCCGCGCACTCTCATACGATCGGTCGTGACCGCACAGACCGCGGGCGAAAGCACGAGAATGCCCAAAAGCGACACGAACGATAACTCAAACGAAAGACTGAATAACAGATTCGGACGCACCGCCAGCATTAAGACGGCTGATCCTCCGAGCAGGTTCAGTCGGTCGGCGCGTTTTCTGAATATCGAAGAGGTCATTGATGCGCACACCATGATGACCGCTCTTACCGATGAGGGTGAAAATCCGCTCAATGCCGAATACAAAACGAGCAGAGGAGCTATGGCGAACACCTTGACCCTTCCGCCGATCCCGAACGATTCGAGGATCTTTGTTATGACGGAACAGAGGACCGCCATATGCATACCCGAAACGGCTATCATATGCGATATTCCGCACGCCTTGAACGCACCGTATGTTTCATCGTCAAGCAGATCGCTGCCGCCGATGATAAAACCCGCAAGTATTCCTTCGGTGTTATCGGGCAGATTTGAGGTTATCGAATCCCTTACCGCTCTGCGTAGGGATATCATATATTTGTAAGGATGAAAGCCTTCGCTCTCGCCGAGATACTTGATACTCTCGGTGCGGGTGTCGACACATACCTTTTCGGGATATAACGATGACCGATATTTACCGTCTGACTCCTCAAAGGTGACGGTCGCGCTTATCCTGTCAAATTCTTTTATCTGCCTGTCGGATGAATGCAGCATCAGCCTTATTTTCTGCGGCGCACCGTTAATGCCGACACTGTCGGTCTCAATGTAGTATGCAGTCGAGTCAACGCCCTTTGCGGGCTCTTCAATGACTGTTGCGGTGATCTCCGCCGTTCTTCCGATGAGGGTCGACGTTTGGCGTTCCTCCTCGGTCACGGTAAAGCAGTAGGAAAGAAACACCGCAAAGGAGAGCAGAAGACAAAAGGAGACCGAAAATGCCGAACGGTATTTTTTATACAGGCAGGCAAAGAGAACGGCAAGGCAGAAGGTTATAACGGTGACGGCATATGTGACGGTCGACGGGAAAAGACTCAAAAGGAAGAGCCCCGTTGCGGATAAGGCGCCTGCCGACAGAAGTATTCGTTTCACTTATCAATATACAGACCGCCCGAGTCTTTGATGTTTAAGCTGACGGAGTTGGGCTTTCATCAGATCAAAACCGACAGGGATTCAATTAAACTCAGGATCGGGCGGTAAAGGCATCCTTATTTGAAAAAGAGCGGGAGCTTCTGCAAAAAGATAACATCCTTGCGCTCGGCGGCGTCACCCTCCGCAAGCACAAAGCAGGAGGCGGCTTCTTTCCCGCCCGCTTCTTTAACGAGCTCGCGCACCGCGTCGAGAGATTCACCGGTGCTTACGACATCATCAACAATGAGCACCCTTTTGCCTTCAATGTGCTCTACATCCTCCTGACCGAGATAGAGCTTCTGCTCGTGATCGGTCGTTATGGATTTCACATTCACGCAGAGCGGGTGAGACATATATACCTTTGTTCCCTTGCGCGCAACCACATACTTTTTGCCCGACTGCCTTGAAAGCTCATAGGCGAGCGGTATGCTCTTGGCTTCGGGTGTGAGTATGACATCAAAATCCGGTACCCTCTTCAGAAGCTCGGTTGCCGCAGCAACGGTGATCTCAACATCACCGAACAGAATAAACGCGGCGATATCAAGCTTGTCGCTCACGGGATATAACTTAAGCTCGCGCTCAAGTCCCGCTATCGTTATCTTGTAAGTTTCGTTATTCATTTCCAATATCTCCCTCGACGGCAGGAGCCGCCCGATTATTTATCTTCGGCAAAGACGGTATTAAAAAACACAGAGAATGCGCTGACGCTTTTAAGCGCAATATCTTTAAGAGCGTTCGTGTTTCGGACTGCCTTCGTCCGTACTATCAGCCCGGAGGCCACGAAAGCATTCTTCCGCCCAGCATATGAAAATGCAGATGACCCACGGTCTGTCCGCCTTCTTCGCCGCAGTTGTTGACAATGCGGTATCCCTTGTCAAGCCCGTTTTCCCGCGCGATCTTTGCCGCGGCTTCAAATATCTTTGCGACATAAATGCTGTTTTTTGAATTGATCTCATCGGTTGACGATATGTGCTTTTTCGGTACGATGACCGCGTGAAAAGGCGCCTGGGGAGCTATATCGCGAAAGGCGTAGACCCATTCGTCCTCATATACGGCGGTGCTCGGGATCTCGCGCGCCGTTATCTTGCAAAAGAGACAATCATTCATAAGACAGATGTTCCTTTCCCGGTTGTCCGACGGTCCGACGGCAAAATATCTTATGCGGCAAGTGAGCGGGCATATACGCCGCCCGCCGTTTAGCTGTGCCGCTTGCTTTTTGTTTGTATCGGTATTATATGCCGGTCGGCTGTTATTTTATCAATGCTTCGACTATTGAAGGAACCGCTTTTACGGCGTCTTCTACTTTGGCGGTATCCTTGCCGCCTGCCATTGCACTGTCCGGCTTGCCGCCGCCTTTTCCTCCCGTGACGGCTGCCGTTTCTCTCACTATGTTGCCCGCATGGGCACCCTTGGCTATCGCCTCGGCACCGCAGGCGGCACAGAAGGTCACCTTATCGCCGTTTACCGACGCAAGGACGACGACGGCAAGAGGATCCGACGACTTCACGGTGTCGCTCATTTTGCGGAGCTCATCAGGCGCGACGCCTTCAAGCACGGCAACCGCAACGCGGACACCCTTTATGTCCTCGGCGGTCTTCATAATTTCAGTCAATTTGCTGCCTGCAAGCTTTGCATTGAGGGACTCAAGCGCACGGCGGCTCTCCTTAAGTTCGGAAAGCAGGGTCTCGCATCGCTTAGCAATTTCGGAAGGATTGTTGACCTTCAGTATTGCCGCAGTCTCGTTGAGCTCACCTTTGAGTCCGTCTATGTATTTAAGCACTCCTGTGCCGGTCACTGCCTCTATTCGTCTCACGCCCGCGGCGACCGACGATTCCGAGAGTATCTTGAAAAGACCTATGTCGGAGGTGACCTTTACATGGGTTCCTCCGCAAAGCTCTATCGATCTGCCGGGCACATTGACGACCCTGACCGTGCTTCCGTATTTTTCTCCGAAAAGCGCCATGGCTCCCATCGCCTTGGCTTCATCTATGGGCATTTCGGTGTTTTCAACGGGTATTGCCGCCAATATCGCGTCATTGACCCACGCTTCGGTTTCGGCAAGTTCGCGATCGGTCAACGCCGAGAAGTGGGTGAAGTCAAATCTCACCGAGTTTTCGGTGACGAGCTGACCCGCCTGCTCAACATGAGTGCCGAGCGCCTTGCGGAGCGCCGCCTGAAGAAGGTGCGCTGCCGTGTGGTTGCGCCTTATCGCGTTTCTGCGGCTGACATCTATTTCCGCTTTTGCGGATACTCCCACCGTGACGATCCCGTCGACGACTTCGCCGTTGTGAACGAACACTCCCGAGGGAGTCTTTACGGTGTCAAGGACCGATACCGTGAATCCGTCGCCGCGGATGGTTCCGCTGTCTCCCGTCTGTCCGCCCGATTCGGCATAAAAGACGGTCCTGTCGAGAACTATGCTGACCTTATCTCCGGTCCCCGCCGAATCGGCTCTTTCGCCGTTTACGGTCAACGCCGTTATGTTTGAATCACACTTGTCGGCGGTATAGCCCGAAAACTCTGTTTTGTCAAGCTCCTTGAAGGCGTTTCCGTCGCTCTTCCACGATTCTGCGTCCGCAGCCTTTCTTGAGCTGCGCGCAAGCTGCTTCTGCTCCTTCATGAGTTCGTCGAAGCCTTCCTCGTCCACCGAGATGCCCTTTTCCTCAAGAATATCCTTGGTCAGATCAAGAGGGAATCCGTAGGTGTCGTAAAGTCTGAACGCGTCGGCTCCCGACACGGTCTTGCAGCCGCTTGAAATGATGTCTCCGAGCATTTTAAGACCCTTGTCTATCGTCTTACCGAAGTTCTCTTCCTCAACGCCGATTATCTTTTCTATAAGCTCACGCTTTTCCACAAGCTCGGGATATGCTCCCTTGTTCTCGTTTATAACGGCATCGCAGACTTCATTGAGAAAAGCTCTGTCAATGCCGAGAAGTCTGCCGTGACGGGCAGCCCTTCTTAATAGTCTCCTGAGGACATAGCCTCTTCCTTCGTTGGAGGGTATAACGCCGTCGCATATCATAAATGTGGCGCCGCGGACATGGTCGGTGATGACTCTTATGGAGACATCGTCTTCGTGATCGATTCCGTAAGATTTTCCGGCTATCTTGCAGACCCTGTCGAGAATGTTCCTTATGGTATCGACCTCAAACATATTGTCGACCCCCTGCATTACGCAGGCAAGGCGCTCCAATCCCATTCCGGTGTCGATGTTTTTGTGGGTGAGCTCGGTATAGGTTCCGTCGCCCATATTGTTAAACTGCGAGAACACATTGTTCCAGATCTCCATATATCTGTCGCAGTCGCAGCCGGGTTTACAGTCGGGGGCTCCGCAGCCGTATTTTTCGCCGCGGTCGAAGTATATTTCGGAGCAGGGACCGCAGGGACCCGTGCCGTGTTCCCAGAAATTGTCCTCCTTGCCGAGGCGGACGATATGTGCTTCGGGCACGCCTATGACATCGCGCCAGATCGCATACGCTTCGTCGTCGCTCTCGTAGACGGAAGGCCAAAGCTTGTCCTCGGGGATGCCCAAGGTGACGGTGAGGAATTCCCATGCCCACGGAATGGCTTCCTTTTTGAAATAGTCGCCGAACGAGAAGTTGCCGAGCATTTCAAAATATGTGCCGTGACGGGCGGTCTTTCCCACCCTTTCAAGGTCGGGAGTGCGAATGCACTTCTGACAGGTGGTCACCCTTTTCGACGGGGGAGTGACTTCACCGGTAAAATACTTTTTCATCGGTGCCATTCCCGAATTTATCAAAAGCAGGGAATTGTCGTTTTTAGGCACGAGCGGGAAACTGCCGAGCCTTAAATGACCCTTACTTTCAAAAAACGAGAGATATTTTTCACGCAGATCGTTTAACGAGGTCCATTCCATAGATGATGCTCCAATTCGCGCGTTGCGGTCACACTTTTTCGCGTCACCGCGCCGCAGTCATAATAATCTATGATACATTATAATATTGCGGAGCATATTTGTCAATCGGGAAGGCGGGCGCAGGACAAAATACCGTCGGCTATTTTTGAAAATATCGGCGCGCAGTCGGAGGCGCCCGAGGTCACATCCTCTCTTACGACGCAGATGACATACTTTTTTCCGCCCTTTTCGATAAATCCGCAGTACCAGCCGTTGAGTATCTCTTTGCCGTCTCTCTTTACACCTGTTTGTACGGTTGCGGTTTTTCCGCCTGCCGCGGAGGCCGCCTCGGTAGGCTTTGCACGCCGCCCCGTGCCGTTCGCCACGGCATATTCGAGAAATCCCTTAAGCTTTGAAGCGCATTCCGAGTCGGTGACACGGTTTACGACCCCGCTGCCGTCTCCGAATGCCGCCCGTTTGCCGTCCTTTATTGTCGCTTCAACAAGGCGCGGGGTATAGTAGATCCCGCCGTTCGCTATGGCAGCGTACATATTTGCCACCGCAAGCGGGGACAAAAGCAGATCGCCCTGACCGATCGCAAAATTGCTGAGCGCAGCGTCCGAGGACAGATCTTTAGAGGAGGGCAGTCTGCCCGAGGGGAGCTTTATGCATCCGTCAATGTCAGCCGACGACGAGAAGCCGCACCTTTTTGCTGTTTCAAGGATCTTTTCTCCGCCGAGCTTTGCGGCGAGGTTGTAAAAATAGACATTGCAGGATTCGGCAACGGCGTTTTTCATATCCATGACACCGTGCCCTTTTTCCTCATGACATGAGAACACCCTGCCCGACGGGGTGGTGTAGCTGCCGTTGCAAACGAATGTAAGCGAGGGGTCGATGCCGTTTTCAAGAGCTGCGGCGGCAACACAGAGCTTAAATACCGAACCGACGCCGTAATTCGAAACCGCACGGTTTACAAGCGGGGCGGTATTGTCGTCAAGCTTGCTTGCAGCGTCGTCACCCGTGAAAGAGGGCAGACTGCACATGGCGCGTATTTTCCCGTTGTCCGCGTCCAATACTACGGCGGCTCCTTTTTTCACACCGCGCATGGCATCCTCGGTTGCAATCTGTATGTTGCGGTCGACGGTAAGAACCACATCGCCGCCCGAAGAGCCTTCGTCGATAACGCCGTCAACACCCGCCAGGATGTCGTTTGTCGCCGAAAGCGCAAATACCGCACGGGTAAAATCCGACGAGAAAAGCACCGAGTCAAAAGCCTTTTCGACACCGCAGACACCGTTGCCGTCGCGGTTTATATATCCGAGCAGATGACAACAGAGACTGTCCGAATACCTGATTGGAGCAAAGTACTCTACCGTGCCGACGGGCAGCTCGCGGTCACCGATTGGCGCGGTCGAGGGAAAACCGCCTATAAGACGCTCTATGGCGGCGGAAAGCCTCTCACCGCTCAGAAGCTCGGTAGCTGCCGTGATCCCCGAATCGTTAGGAGGCAGCACGCAGGACCGCATATATGTCCTGCCCGTGAGACGGCGCATCCTGCAGTCGTATATATTTCCTCTGCAGGAGTAGAGTTTGAGTGAATAAGAGGATTGTTCGGCGGCTGCCTTTTTGTATCGGTCGCTTGCCGCGACCACACCGACCCTTACGGCGGCAAAAAGCATCATTGCCGCAAGAACGGTAAAACAGACAGACAGACGAAGCCCGAAGCGGGCGGCGGGTGTGAATGACGATTTTCGATTACCTTTCATATTATCACCGTTTTCAGTGTTGCGCTTGTGCCTCTCGCCGTACCGAGGGGGCAGCGGCGGGAAGGGAAGGACGGATCCGCCGAGCACGATAAATTGCCCGACGGTGCCGTAATGCGTTGATACAGCGTCAAGTTATTTGTCAACCGATGATATTATCGGCAAAAATAATGCTTTTCAAGCAGCGGATAAATGGGAACGAGGCAAAATTTTTTCCTGATTTTTTGTCTGTCTGTCCGCTTTTATTTGTATGTCTGCTTTCTCAGCCGGATAGGCTCGGGCTCCCTTCGGCAAAAAACAACAAACCGACCTAATGTACGCATCGCGGCGCTGCCCGCGCATAAGCACTATCTTGCTCCGACACAGTTAAAGCCCGCCGGCTTAAGCCGGCGGGCTCCCATAAAAGCTTGCAGATCACATATAAATCGCCTGACCAAAAACACCCGGCCTTGTAAAATCGGGACTATCGCTGTTCCCTCGCCGGAGCATTGCAGTGCCGAACCGCCGCTCTTGCGGCAGTCATTTGAGCTTTCGAAATTCGTCTGTGAGTCCCGCAATGTAATCCAGACTCACATTATAGAACTTCGCAAGTCGAATGGCAAGCTCAAAGGGTATCTCGCGCTTACCCTGCTCATAATTGGTATATGTTGTTTTGTGCATTCCGAGAATCGCAACAAGATCGTTTTGTGTGAGATCGGCATCTTCTCTTAAGTCGCGCAACCTGCCGTAATAAGCCAAATCATTCACCGCACTTTACTGTATTTGACAGACTGATCGGATAAAAATCCATTGACATGGTACAACGAATGATGTATTATAATTAAGAAAATACATCATATGTTGTATTTACTCTTTATAATTAGGGTGGTTGATCAATTATGAAAGTATGCAGACAATGCGGTAAAGAACTTGATGACAGAGCAGATGTCTGTACGCAGTGCGGCAGAAAGTGCAGAAAACCCGCATACAGAAAGTGGTGGTTCTGGATGCTTATGGGCTTTGCCACGATGACGACGGTGGTAGCTGTCGCGCAGTCTGCCAACACCGGCTGGCCGGCAAATGTTTCTTCGGGAACGACATCGGTTGTCGAAGAGCAGGTGATTGAGGTGTCCGCAAAGGAGCTTTTGGATACCTATCGGGAAAATGAGGCTGCGTTCGACAGCAAATACAAATCAAGGCTTGTGAAGGTCACGGGGATTGTTGACCGTGTAAGCGTGAGCGGCGGATCGACATATGTATACCTTGACACGGGTGATTATTTTGAACTTTCCGCCGTTCGTTGCGAGGTAAGTAACAAAGAGCAGGCGGCAAAACTTGCAAAAGACCAAACGGTAACGATACAGGGTAGGGTCTCCAATGTGTGGTTTGGAGATGTCACTGTAAGAAACTGTACAATAATCGGATAGCGTTGCTTTCACTTGCCGCGTTCGAACGCGATCGCACTCACAGTCGGGAGGATGCGGGTGCGGCAGTTAATAAGATGCGGCTCGAGCGGGCAGCGCCGCGCTCCCTCTCGGTCAGACAACGCTCCATAAACCCCTTAAGCTTTTCCGAATGGAGTCGCAGATCGACATCGTCCGCCATGTTGGATTCGTCGGCTATCACATCTATAAGCGTCAGCGCGTTGCCGTCTTTATCGGTGTCTATGGGCTCGTTTATCGAGACATCCTGAGCGGTCTTCCTGAGATTTCTGAAGTACATAAGTATTTCGTTTTCAATGCAGCGGGAGGCATAGGTGGCAAGGTGTATGCCTTTGTCGCTTTTGTATGTAGAGACCGCCTTGATAAGACCGATCGTGCCGATCGATATAAGGTCGTCCTGATCGGCGGCACCGTAGTATTTTTTAGCGATGTGGGCAACAAGCCTCAGGTTATGTTCAATAAGCAAACGCCTTGCCGCCTTGTCGCCCGCCTCGGTTGGTTTCAGCAGCTCCTCGTCTTTTTCCTTGCTCAAAGCCTCGGGAAACGAGCCCGACCTTCCGGCGTGCAATATCCACATTGCAATGCCCGAAAGGACATTCATTATCGCCTGCCATATCATATTCATCACCCCTTACGCTACATTTATAGTACGAATGGAAGTCCCGTTATACCTGATACCGTTTGTCCTCACATGTACTTATAAGTCGACCGTCACATTTTGTCGGGACTGCCGTCGGATTCAATGTTACGAATTGCGTGCATCGAATCGGCGCACTGAAACGCGGAGCGGAAACCTTGCGGAGGGCGGCTGCCTTGATTTTCGGGGGTTCTTAAAGGACGCGCCTTTTTCTTGACAAAAACTTCCATCGGGGCTATAATTACAAGGTGTGATGTCGAACGAAAAGCTTGTCGTAAACAGTTGCTTTTCCGCAGACCTTCCTGCCGACCGAACCTGCAAAAAGCGGAAAAAGGCAGGATAAGAGAAAAACAAAGAATGATACGGCAGAGCGGAGTTAAGTATAGTATAGGCAGAGGAAGTGACGGGCGTGTGCCGCGTTCGTCGGAAAAGGAGGAGCGAGTCTATGCTCAAGGTGAATAAACACAAGTGGAATGCGGCGGACTCGGTCACATCGGTGAGGATCGCACTGTCGATACTTCTTTTGTTTTTTTCAACCGATACTAAGAGGTTCCTTGTTGTTTATACCGCCGCGGGTGTAACCGATGTGCTTGACGGCCTGATCGCGAGAAAAATCGGAGCCGTGGGCGAATTCGGCGCACGGCTTGACAGTATTGCCGATCTGATGTTTTACGGGATAATGCTTGTCAAACTGCTTCCGCGCCTTTACAGGGCTCTTCCGATCGGTGTGATCTGCGCCGTGGGCGTCGTCCTTTTGCTGCGCGCGGCGTCATATATAATCGCCGCAATAAAGTATCATCGGTTTGCTTCCTTACATACATGGCTCAATAAGCTGTGCGGCGCATCGGTGTTCTTGCTGCCGTATATTCCGCTTTCCGCCGTCAGCACTTACGGGTGGGCTGCCTGCGCTTTGGCGTTTGCCGCCGCACTGGAGGAGCTGCTGATACACCTTACACAGAAGGAATACAT
>CAKRVQ010000020.1 GCA_934408795.1 uncultured Eubacteriales bacterium | reverse complement strand
TATTCTGTGCCGTGGGAAAAGAACCCGAAGTTGATGTGACACTCAACGGAAGGGTGTCAAAGTTCGCGAGCAAGTATGACAGGAAAGAACACACCCTTACTGTTACGGTGACTGCAAAAACAGTGGAGACCGTAAAGATCACTCTTTCGGGTGAGGATCTTATTTATGATAACCGCGACGCGGCCGACAGAGTCTATGACATTCTGCTTCACAGTCAGATGAGCTTTGAGAAGAAGCAGAACGCATGGAACTGGATCAAAAACGACAAGCGTTATCGTAATCTCGGATTCCTGTTTACCGAACAGGAGATGAAGTATGTCTACGGCGGACTTAAAGAGGTTTGCGATCTGCTCAAAGAATCTTCCGAAAGATAAGTGCGGGTTCTCCGAAAAAACGGGTGCCGTGTCCGGCTCCCGTTCATGGCAAGCGCTTAGGGTCGATGACCGACCTCGGATGGTGGGCGCCCTGCGTTCGTCCGTTACTGCGGACGAACGCGGGGCGCTTTTGCTTTCTGCAGTCCGCCTCGCAGAGAGCGACGACCGCCGTTCGCCGCGCCCAACAGAGGGAGTTAGTTGTTTCTGTTGACTTTACGGGGGTTATGCGGTATTATATAGTGGTGTTATGGTGATTCGGTATCACTGACGAGTCACAAGCAGCCGGGATCCGGCCGCTTATATGACCGAGGTCTTGATAATAACGGCGGAAGGAGGGAGCAGCATGACGGTTACTGCGGGAATAAGAAATAATAACGGCATCCGTAACAAAGGCGACGGCAGATACATCCATGTGATATCGTTCAGGATAATGCTGCTTCTTGCGTGGTGCAGGGAAACGCTCTTCCCGTTTGCGCGTTATATAATTCTGCGTATCCCTCTGATAAACACGGCGGTGGACTATGTTTATCCCGCCCTGATGATAATTGCCGCAGTGGGCGCTTTTCCTTATCTTGTCAAAAAGATAAGGTTTACGGACCTGCTTATATATATGTCAATGGTGACATTTGTGCTGCTAAATGCGGCTCTTTTCCCTTCTAATTCCGATTATATTTTTGCCGCTTTCGGATCGACTGTCAGTGTGATGCTGCTTATGTTTGTCGGCATTTCGATCGATTACGAAGAGAACAAGAAGCTTTTGTATTTTGCTTCGCTCCTCGGAGTTGTTGCTCAGATCATCTTTACATTCATCGCGCCCTCCGAGAGCGGCGTGGATGAGGAGAGAATGAATGTTGCATATGTCGTGCTGCCGTCGGCGTTGTATCTGATAGGTTATGCTCTTGAAAAGAAAAGGGTAGGCTATTGGTTTGCCGCGCTTCTGTCGTTCTTTATGGTGCTTATGTGCGGAACGCGCGGTCCTGCAGTCATAACGGTCGTGTTCCTTTTCGCCGGGATACTCACGGTCACATTTTCGAATCTCACGCCGAAAAAATTTATATTGACGGCGGTCTTTTTTGCCGTGCTGGTAGTTTTGCTTACAACGACGGACGTATTGAAAACGGTAGCGGAGACACTGTCGGGCTGGTTTGAGGATCTGGGGCTCAGCACCCGCATATTCGACCGTATCCTTGAAGAGGACTTCAATGAGAGCAAGGGCAGAGAAAGAATAGTGCAGATCATAATGTCCGCCGTCAAAGAACATCCGATATTCGGCAACGGACTGATGGGCGACCGCTTCATTCTGCTTGTGAACAGAGGGGCCGCGGGATACAGTCACAACATCTTCCTTGAATTCTGGTGCGAATACGGGGTCATTCTCGGGACCGCTTTTATTGCCGCAGTGACGGTGCCGCCTGTTATCGCATTTGTTAAATGCCGAAATGTCGGTATCAGACTTATGATTTTGGTATTGTTCTGTGCTTCGGTATTAAAGCTTTCTTTTTCCCAGTCGTATGTCTACGACGGCGAATTTTATATGTTTTTAGGCTACACCGTCGCGGTGCTCAGGTATTGTCGCGAGAAGTCCGATTTACGGAGGACTGAATATTGCCTGCCTGCGGTGTCGGCGTCGGAGCCGTAATAACAGAAGCTGTAAAAAAAGGAGAACAAAATGAAGGGTATTATTCTTGCGGGCGGTAAGGGTACAAGACTGTATCCCATTACAAAGGCGGTCTCAAAGCAGCTGCTTCCCATCTATGATAAGCCGCTGATCTACTATCCCTTGTCGGTGCTGCTGCTTGCCGGCATAAGAGAAGTCCTCATTATTTCGACCCCCGAGGACACGCCCACATATGAGCGCCTTTTGGGCGACGGAAATGAGATAGGTATTCGGATCGAGTATAAGGTGCAGGAGTCCCCGAGAGGTCTGGCGGACGCCTTTATTCTCGGAGAAGAGTTTATCGGCGACGACAGTGTATGCTTGGTCCTCGGTGATAATGTGTTCTACGGTCAGTCCTTTGCGAGCGTCCTCGACGAGGCAATGGAAAACAAGACCGGTGCTACCGTTTTCGGATATCCCGTTCAGGACGCGAGGGCGTTCGGAGTCGTTGAGTTCGACAAGGATTTCAATGTGATATCCATTGAAGAGAAGCCCGCTCATCCGAAATCGAATTATGCGGTGCCGGGACTGTATTTTTACGATAACCGAGTAGTCGAAATAGCTAAGAATGTCAAACCGTCGGCGCGCGGCGAGATCGAGATAACCGCCGTTAACAATGCTTATCTTAAAATGGGCGAGCTGAAGGTCACCTTGCTCGGCAGAGGAATGGCATGGCTTGACACAGGGACTCCCGCGGGAATGCTCAAGGCGGCACAGTTCGTCGAAACGGTGCAGTCGACTCAAGGGTTCTATGTCTCCTGCATCGAGGAGATCGCCTGGCGCAGGGGATTTATAACCACAGAGCAGCTGAGATCCATAGGAGAAAAGCTTAAAATGACCGACTACGGTCGCTATTTACTTACGATATCGGAGAGTAATGTCGAATGAAAACAATGCTTATTACCGGCGGCGCCGGATTTATCGGGAGCAATTTTGTCCGTCTTATGCTTGAAAAGCATCCAGATTACAAAATAATCAATCTTGATGCGCTTACCTATGCAGGAAATCTGGAAAATCTCAAGGACATTGAAAACGATCCCAATTACACATTTGTCAAAGCGGATATAAGGGATCGCGATGCCGTAAATGCGATCTTTGACAAGTGGAATATTGACTATGTCGTGAATTTCGCTGCCGAGAGTCATGTCGACAGATCGATAACCGAGCCCGAGATATTCCTGACTACAAACATTATCGGCACGCAGACCCTTCTTGATGCCGCGAAGGCTCACTGGAAGCTGCATCCCGATGATAAATACAGCAGGGAGTATAAGGATGGCGTCCGTTTTCATCAGGTCTCGACCGATGAGGTATACGGAGCGCTCGGAAAAACGGGTATGTTTGTAGAAACAATGCCGCTTTCTCCGAACAGTCCGTATTCCGCATCAAAAGCGAGCGCAGACCTTGTAGTGCGCGCATATCATGAGACCTTCGGTATGCCCGTTACGGTAACGCGCTGTTCAAATAACTACGGACCCTATCAGTTCCCCGAAAAGCTTATCCCTCTTATGATAAACAACTGTATGAAGGGTAAGAGTCTGCCCGTGTACGGAGACGGTATGCAGATCCGCGACTGGCTGCATGTCAAGGACCATTGTGAGGCTATCGATTGTGTACTTCACAAGGGTGCGGACGGAGAGGTCTACAATGTCGGCGGCAACAACGAAAAAGCCAATATTTACATTGTAAAGCTCATAATCTCGGCGCTCGGAAAGAGCGAGGATCTGATCACCTATGTAAAGGACAGACCGGGACACGACAGGCGCTACGCCATCGACAACACAAAGATCACCACTCTTCTCGGCTGGCATCCCGAATACACCTTCGAAGAGGGTATGAAGGAGACCGTTCAGTGGTATCTCGACAATATGGATTGGGTAGGTCACATAGTTGACGGAGCCT
Source organism: uncultured Eubacteriales bacterium (assembly GCA_934408795.1). Lineage (GTDB taxonomy): Bacteria > Bacillota > Clostridia > Oscillospirales > Acutalibacteraceae > RGIG7384. Next base: position 6,510 of record CAKRVQ010000020.1, on the reverse strand, counting down.
ATAAGGACTATTACGACAGGATGTATAAATAACAGTGAAAAACGCAGAAAAACAAATAAACAAAACCAAACAGTCGGCATCTTCATTTTCGGGTCCGTGGGACAGGTTCGTACATAAATTCCTGCCCGATGTAGGGGCGAGGGCGGTAAAACTCTGGAAGTATTTTTCTCTTTACGAAAAGTGCTGGTTCTTCAGTATATTGATCTTATCCGTACTGATAAGCATATTTTTCCCCGAGGAGGAAGTGAACGGGGTAAACGGCGGCATCATTATGGCGCTTTACCTTGCGGACACGGTACTGAACATACTTTGCGAGCTCCTCATTTCAAAGCAAAGCAAGTGGAACTTTATCGTCTCGGTTTTTGTTGAGATCACCGAGATCGCGATATGCGTCGTTCTTTCTTACCGATTTGCGACCATGGCATCGACTCTCTTCTTCTGGCTGCCCATTGATATAATCAGCTTTGTGAACTGGCACAGGCATCCCGACAGAAATGATGAAGATGTGACAAAGGTGCGCAAGCTGAGCGGTTGGGCGGAAGCCGCGATCGTTGTCGGCATAGCGGTATGGACGATCGTCGTGGGGTACATTCTCACAAGGATCGATCTCGGAACCGACCTGTTCGGCGGCAATGAGTTCCTTGAAACGCTGGTATGTTATCTTGATGCCTGCGCTTCGGCGGTCGGCATATGCAACGGACTGTTCATACTCCTGCGAATAAGAGAGCAGTGGATAGCATGGTACATCAGTGCCGCGCTTGAGACCGCAATAAATATTCTTTCGGGACAGTGGCAGCTGCTTCCTCTCAAGGTGGGATACTTCACAAACACTACCTACGGGTACATAAAGTGGAGCAGATACATAAAGTCCCACAAAGAAGAGGCAATGCAGGACAGATCGATACTTTAGGCAAAAATGTGCCGCAACCATACCGTCGGTCAACAAGGGCAGGTGCGTCCGTATGACCGATGATACCGCAAAAGGATGAAAACATATATGAAAAAGGCTGTAAAAGAGTATACTCTGATGACTGTCGGGGTCATATTGCTTACCGTCGGCGTTTATGTGTTCAAAATTCCGAACGGCTTTTCCACGGGCGGCGTCAGCGGTATAGGAACGCTGCTCGGAAAGCTCGGCATCCTGCCGGCATCGACCTGGATATCGATCATCAACCTTGTGCTGCTTGTCGTCGGATTCGCATTTTTGGGCAAGGACACGGGCGTCAGGACCGTTTACTGCAGTCTGCTCTTCTCGGGGCTCGTCGAGGCTTTGGGGCGCATATTTCCGATGTCCGCCCCTCTTACCGACGAACCTCTGCTTGAGCTTGTTTACGCGATGATGCTCACCGCTCTCGGCTCGGCTCTTATGTTCAAATACGGAGGCTCCTCGGGCGGTACCGATATTGTTGCGCTGATACTGAAAAAGTACACTTCCGCAGAGGTGGGGAAATGTCTCCTCATGGTCGATGCTGCGGTCGCCGTCAGTTCGATATTCGTTTTCGGTATCAAGATAGGTCTGTTTTCGATAGCGGGTCTGTTTGCCAAGGCGTTTTTGGTCGATAACATAATCGAAAGTATGAATGTATGCAAGTACTTCGTAATTATCACATCGGAGCCCGAAAAGATCATTGAGTATGTGTCGTCGTCTCTGCACCACAGTGCGACGGTGGTTGAGGCACGAGGGGCGTATACCGGCGACGGGAGGACGATGATCCACACGGTCTGTCGGCGTATAGAGGCTATCAGGCTGCAAAAGCGAGTGAGGGAGATCGACCCGCATTCATTTATGATCGTCACGAGCAGCAGCGAGATAATAGGCAGAGGATTCAGAAATATCTGAGATCAGTTAAAAAAGCGAAAGCCGCCGATACTGTATCGGCGGCTTTCGACCTTTTAAGAGATGTATTGTCTTGCCGAGGAGTACTGTGAGGGGAGTGCGGTCGGCAGCGCCGGGACGCGACGAAGGCGCGTCAATCGGGCGGCGGGCAACATAAGGGCGGTGGACACGGCAGGCGGCGCGTCAAGCGCCGCCTGCCGTGTGCTTCCGCTCTTTCGCCGTTGCACGATCTGCCCTTTCATCGCTACATGGCGGTGCCCGCCGCCCGATTGACGCCCTCCTGTCGGAGGGCGCGCGGCGCTGCCTTATGCAGACTCAAATTCGTTCAAAAAATAAAAGCAGCCGAAACCGCCGTCGGGGCGGTTTTTTGCTTGCATAAGCGAGGATAATATATTATAATTGATAAGATAGGTGAGGTGTAGGCAAAACTGCACTCTATCCGATGCGCAATATAATCGAAACGGAATGAAGTATTTGGCAACATTAACGGAAAAGACAGGTGCGGAGCTGATCGCCGAGCAGCAGGGTTATGCCGCCCGCGTAAAGGAGATATCCGAAACACGATACGGTGACGGCGCCTCGTTTTATGTACATACTTACGGATGCCAGCAGAATGTGAGCGATTCCGAAAAGCTGAAAGGATGGCTTGTCAGGTGCGGATTTTCCGAGACCGACGATCCGTTGAAAGCGGATATTGCCCTGTTCAACACCTGCGCGGTCCGCGAGCACGCCGAAGAGCGCGTCTTCGGAAACATAGGCGCCCTTAAGAAATATAAAAAAGAGCGTCCCGATATGATAATCGCGGTGTGCGGATGTATGGCTCAACAACCGAGCGTGGCGGAAAAGGTAAAGATGAGTTATCCTTATGTGGATATTCTTTTCGGCACCGCCGTGAGGCATCGGCTGCCCGAGTTTCTTTATCGCAGGATGACGGGCGGTAACAGAGTTTTTGAGATCGGCGGTGAAAACCGTATAATAGAGGGCTCTCCGATCAAGAGGGACGGAAGCGTTAAGTACTGGCTGCCCGTGATGCAGGGATGCGACAATTTCTGCACATATTGCATCGTACCTTATGTGCGCGGCAGAGAGTGTTCACGCGATCCCGATTCGGTCATCGCCGAGGCAAAAGAGCTTGTAAACAGCGGCGCTAAAGAGATAATGCTGCTCGGTCAGAATGTAAACTCATACGGTAAAGGACTTGAGGGCGATCATGACTTTGCGGAGCTTTTATACCGCGTAAATGATATTAAAGGAGATTTCCGTATACGGTTTATGACCTCGCATCCGAAGGATTGCAGTGAGCGGCTGCTTACCGCGATGCGGGATTGCGAAAAGGTTTGCAGGGTGCTGCATTTGCCGGTACAGAGCGGCAGCGACAGGATCCTTACCGCAATGAACCGTCGATATGATACCGCCCGCTATCTCTCACTTATAGACACGGCGCGTTCGCTTATGCCGGACATTAAGTTCACAAGCGATATTATCGTCGGTTTTCCCGGCGAAACATATGAGGATTTTAAGGAGACACTGTCACTCATAGAAAAGGTGCGATACAGAGCACTCTTTACTTTTATTTTTTCTCCGCGCAAGGGAACTCCCGCCGCAAAGCTGGACGATCCCGTTCCGAAGGAGGAAAAGTCAAAATGGTTTTCGGAGCTTTTGCGTGTGCAGGACGGCATTTCCGCTTCTCTTAACCGAGAGCTTGAAGGCAAAACGGTGAGGGTGCTTGCCGAGGAAAAGAGCGGAGATATACTGTCGGGCAAGGACGAGGCAGGCGCAACGGTACTGTTTCGCGGCGGCGATGAGCTGATAGGAGAATTCTCCAGTGTCAGGATAACCGACACCGAAGGAACGCTTAAGGGAGACCTGATTTAAGGTTTTGTGACAAGTCGGGATTTATAAAGGTCAAAAATTCGGCATCTGATACCGATGATGAATAAATCAAGATAACAAATATTAAGGAGAAATCAAAATGGATGTAATCGAAACCGCAAGACACCTCGGTGTTGAAATTCAGAAGGACGAAAGATACCAGAGATACCTTTCCGCAAAGCTTAAAAACGACGCGGACGAGGAGCTTCAGGCTGCTATAGGCGAGTTCAATATTGCAAAAATGGCTATGGACCGCGAAATACAGAAAGACGGAGAAAACCGCGACGAAGAGAAGCTGAAGGAGCTCAACGAGCAGCTTAGAAAGGCGTACGGCAAGGTCATGAGAAATCAGAGCATGACCGAGTATAATGTCGCAAAAACGGCGCTCGATGAGCTGGTGAGCGCCATTGAGACAATAATCTCGGCGGCAATATCGGGCGAGGATCCGCTTACCTGCGATCTGCATCATTCCTGCACTCATGATTGTTCGTCCTGCGGCGGCTGCCACTGAAGCGTGACCTTTTATACCGTCGGCGGACAGTATTGTCGCATTTGTTCCGCCGCCGAACCGACATTGCGGCGGGAACTGAATGCCGTACGGCGGATCTTAAGGGTATGTTTTTCGGGTGTCGGCGGGGTGGCCGCCGACAGTGAACTTTTATGTATGTGACGAGGGGCTTGAGAATGAATACCACCGAACTGTCGCCTATGATGCGGCAATACTTTCATATTAAGGAAAACAACAAGGATGCAATTCTTTTCTTCCGTGTCGGCGACTTCTATGAGATGTTCTATGATGACGCCAAGACCGCTTCGGAAGAGCTGGATCTTGCGCTCACCGGGAAGGATTGCGGCACAAACGAGCGGGCACCTATGTGCGGTGTGCCCTACCATAGCTGCGAAGCGTACATAGGCAGACTTATAGAAAAAGGTTATAAGGTCGCAATATGCGAGCAGACAGAGGACCCCGCGGAAGCAAAGGGCTTGGTGCGCCGTGAAGTCATAAGAATAATCACACCGGGCACAGTTATTGAGGACAGTATGCTCGACGCATCAAAAAACAACTTCTTGGCGTGCATACTGAGGACGGCCGATGCATTCGGCGTTGGCTTTGTCGATTCTTCAACGGGCGAATTCGATGTCACCGCATTTAAGGGCACCGATAATTTCTCGGCGGTTCTGAGTGAGCTTTCGCGTTTTTCTCCCACCGAGGTCATTGTCCCCGAAGGGATGCTGACGGTCGTCGAGGAGGAAAAGATAAAGGTGCGGCTCGCTTGCTGCCTTACCGTCCTTTCCGATGATATGTTTAAGGAATCAAACATTGACGAGCTTTTCAACTGCCATTTCGGAGAAGGGGCGGCGGCAGGGTTGGGACTTTTACCTGCCGGCGCCGAAAAGCTGACGGCGGGCGGTCTGCTCGGGTATCTTTATGAGACCCAGAAAACCGGCCTTGAGCATATTTCGTCGATAAATGTGTATTCGGAAAACCAGTATATGGGTATAGACATAGCGGCCATGCGCAATCTTGAGCTATGCTCTTCAATGCGCACGAACGAGAAGAAGGGTTCCTTGTTATGGGTCCTTGACCGCACGAGGACGGCGATGGGAAAGCGCCTTCTGCGCCGCTGGATAGAGCAGCCTCTTATGAGTGTTGCGGGTATTACATCGCGCCTTAATGCGGTGGACGAGCTTTACGGCACCCCTACGCTCAGATCGCAGGTGAGGGAGTCGCTTGCGGGTATCAGGGACATTGAAAGGCTGATGACCAGAATAGTTTACGGAACCGCCGGAGGACGCGAACTGCGCGAGCTTTTCACCGCGCTTGACAGGGTCCCGGGCGTTAAGAGTCTTCTGGGAAAGACCTCCGCGGCTCAGCTCAAGGGCTGCGCATACTCTCTTGATGAATTGAGGGATGTATGCAAGCTCATTGATACGGTCATATGTGAGGCTCCTCCCGTGTCGGTCCGCGAGGGCGGAATAATCAGGGAAGGCTACAGTGAAGAGCTTGACCGTTTAAGGTCCGATATGAAGGACGGAAAGAGCATTATAGCTACGGTTGAGGAAAAAGAGAGAGAAAGAACCGGAATAAAGACCCTTAAAGTCAAATACAACAAGCTTTTCGGATACTATATCGAGGTCACGAAGTCATTTCTTGATAAGGTGCCCGAGGACTATATAAGGAAGCAGACGCTTACCAATTGCGAGAGATACATAACCGACGAGCTTAAAGATCTTGAAGCCCGCGTGCTCGGTGCAAAGGAAAGAAGCGCGCAGCTTGAATACCGAATCTTCGAAGAAACGAGGATCAAGGTGGCAAACGAGTATCCGCGCATCAAAAAGACGGCGGATGCTTTGGGCGTCGTAGATGTTATCTGCTCGCTTGCGGATGTGGCTGCCGAAAACAACTATTGCCGTCCCGCGATAAATTGCGACGGCAGGATAAGTATATCGGCGGGAAGGCATCCCGTTGTGGAGGCTATATCAAATGCACCGTTTGTTCCGAACGACACGCTGCTCGATGAGGGCGAAAACAGGTGCGCCGTGATAACCGGACCGAATATGGCGGGAAAATCGACCTATATGCGTCAGGTCGCGCTTGCGGTGATAATGACCCAGATAGGGTCGTTTGTGCCCGCACGGTCCGCAGATATGTGCATATGCGATGCGGTATTCACGAGGATAGGAGCGTCCGACGACATAACGACCGGTCAGTCCACCTTTATGGTTGAAATGAACGAGGTCGCCGAGATAGTTAAAAATGCAACTAAGGACAGTCTTCTGATACTTGACGAGATAGGCAG